>JABWCH010000371.1 GCA_013359215.1 Candidatus Brocadiia bacterium
CAGGCTGGAGAAAATCTCCACTCTCTTGATGGAATCAATGCCTAGATCTGTGTTCAGGTTCATGTCCAGGGTCAGCATCTCTGCTGGATAGCCTGTTTTTTGGGATACTATGTCTACAAGGGTTTTGGAGATGGCATCTTTGCTTTCTCCTGGGCTTTGTTTTGGGTGATTCTGCTCTTTTACCCTGATGTCCCAGGCTGGCAAGCTTTCATGGGATTTTCTTTGGGTTTCCTTTATGCTCTCTTTTTCAACAGGCTTTTTTGGTAAGGGCTTAGGTGACTCATTTGCTTTATTTTCGGCCAAGGGAACGAGCTTTTCCTGTCTTGGTTGTGCCTCTTGTAATGGCATCTGAGGCACAGGCATAGCCGCGGCTGAGATAGAAACGCCGCCTAAAAGCATTTGTTGCTGCTGCACCAAAGAATAGAAAGATTGCAAAGCTATGTCCTGACCGCTCAGGAATTGCTTGTGCAGGTTGGCTGTCTGCTCTTGCATCTTTTGTAAAATTTGCAAATTTTGTTGAGAAAGTCTTAGGGCTTCTATAGCAGTTGAAGATACACCAGAAGAAGCCTGGATTTCGGCAGGCTGCTTTGCAGCAGGAGATATGTTTTGTGCCATCTTTATTGGCAGAGTTGTTTCTTCTTGGCTATTTTGAGGTATCATTTTTGTCATTTCCCTTGTTTCTGGTACAGCCTTTTTTTCAGGCTGGATTGTTTTTGTTTCAGAGACAATGATTTTGGAAGCTTCGGCTTTCTTTTCTAAAGGCAAAGGCTGCTGTTTTGGCTGATCTTGCTTTTTTTTGGGATTGACATAGTTTGCGCCACACAGTGGTACTGTCATGCGCACTTTCGTTTCTCCAGGCTTTGAAGGAGAAGAATAGGGCGACCAGAGTGGCAATTGCACTTTATATCCCAGAGCAGCAAGGCCAGAAAGTGTTCTGGCGCAGTCAAAAATTCCATTTTTTTTGCCAAGGGAATCATCGATTGCAATGGTAGTGAAGTCATTATAGTCTTTTAATATAGCATTTACAAGCCCGATCATTCTTTTTCCTGGGCCAATTTCCAGGAATGTGCGTATTCCCATTTGATACATGGATCGGATCTCTTCCACGAATTCCACTGGTTTTGCAAGCTGGCTGGCAAGAATTGCCTTTATTTCCTTCGTATCTTTAGGATATTGTTTTGCTATGGTATTGGAAAAAACTGGTAAAGAAGGATCGAAGAAGGAAATTTGCTCTAAAGCCTGTCCAAAAGGTTCTTGTGCTTTGGATACAAGGCTGCTATGAAACGCAGCTGAAACAGGAATTACGGTACTTTGTATTTTCAGGGAAGTAAGAATTTCCTGGGCTTTTTGGATTTCTACGGAAAGCCCTGAAAGCACAGACTGGGCGGGCGCATTCTTGTTGGCGATCACAAGGTCTAAAGAATTCTTCTTCAATATGCTTTCCAAAGTTTCTGGATCTGACTGAACAGCCAGCATAGCACCAAGAGAACCATAGGGAGAAACCATGAGCTTGCCTCTTAGGGCAGAGAGTCTATGCAAGTCTTCGCTGGAAAAACATCCTGCTGCGCATAAAGCTACAAGCTCGCCGTAGCTATGGCCTGCAAATGCCTGCGCCTGAACGCCAAAAAACTGCAAAACATGGAATGCTCCTAGAGAAACAGCACCAAGCGCGGGCTGTGCAATCGCTGTGTTTCGAAGGCGTTCTTCCAGCCTTTTTTTCTCTTCCTCGTGAAAAACGGGTTTAGGATAAATGCATTCCACAAGGCTTTCTGGTATTTCCTGGGATTTATTAGATTCAAAAGAACGATTGGCAGCTTCCAGCACTTCATACATCTGGGGAAATTGGCACGCAATATCGCGTAACATGCCAGTATACTGTGATCCCTGCCCAGGGAAAAGAATTCCCAAGCCACCTTGGTTTGTGCTGGCACAAAAATAAGCACCTGAAGGCGTTGTCCAGAATGTTTTTTGCGAATTTTTTTGAACCATGCCAAGCAAATCATGACAAACATCAGAAATGGAGGAAATTCCTTCTGCCAATGGTATTACAAGGCGATAGGTATGAGATGGGGAAAATTCCAGGCGCGATTTCCAGGCTTTGGGAATAAGCTCTTGCCATGTCAAATCTTTGCAAGATTGCAGTTGCTTTTCTATATCTTCCAGGCTTTGAGAAGACAAAGCCAAGATCTGGACTTTATTGTCCCAGTCCATTTCCTTTTTTACAGCCTCATCTTCTTCCAGAATGCAGTGGTAGTTGCTTCCGCCAAAACCAAAAGCACTGACGGCTGCTCTCAAAGGGTTTTCCTGGGTATGTATCCAAGGTCTTTTTTCTGTATTTAGATAGAAAGGCGAATCTTTTTGTGTGAGCGATTGTGTGGGATTTTCGATTTTAATCGTAGGTGGTAGTGTTTTATGATACAAAGCCAGAGCAACCTTTATCAAACCTGCACTTCCTGCTGCTGCTTTGGTATGGCCAATCTGCGATTTCACAGACCCAAGAGCACACCAGAATGACTTTTCATCGTTTGATTTATATACTTTTTGTAGGGACTCTAATTCTATTGCATCGCCTACCTTAGTGCCTGTCCCATGCGCTTCCACAAGCTCAATACTTTGGGGGGGAATTTCAGTACTCTTGTATGCTGCCTGGAGAGCTTTGACCTGTCCTTCGGATTTAGGAGCAAAAACAGCCGCACCTTTTCCATCGCTGGATGTTCCAATGCCACGTACGACTGCATATATCCTGTTTCCATCGCGTTTGGCATCTTCATACCTTTTGAGCAGTACCATGCCTATCCCTTCTCCTAAAATCGTTCCATCCGCCTTTTGGTCAAAAGGTCTTGCATTTCCTGTTGGAGAAAGGGCAGGAGTTTTGCTAAAGCACATATACATAAAAATATCGTTGAAGGTATCGACACCACCGCTCAAAACCATGTCGCTTTTGCCTGATTCTAGTTCCATACAAGCCATGTGCAAAGCACTTAGTGAGCTGGCACAAGCGGCATCTACAACACAGTTTGTACCACCTAGATCAAAATGATTGGCAATCCTTCCAGCAACAACATTTCCCAAAAGCCCAGGGAAAGAATTTTCCTGCCAACCAACATAACCATTAGATATGTTCTGGACAATCCGTTCTGCCATATCTTCAGAAATTCCTTCTTGCTTTATAGCTTTGCGCCATATAGGATGTCCAAGCCTCGCTCCTAATGGTATAACCATTTCCAATGTCCCTGTTACCCCTAAAATTACGCTTGTTTTGGATCGATCAAAAGAATTTTTATCTGCATAGCCAGCATCAGCAAATGCCTGCTCTGCTGCCATCAGACCCAATAGTTGAGAAGTATCAATCGCTTCTAAAGTATTAGGAGTAATAGCATACTTCATGGTATCGAAGTTTACGATGGGCAAAAAGCCGCCTCTTTTACCATAAGTATAGTCTGGTGTCTGAGGATTAGAATTATAGTAGTCCTCTACTTTCCAATGGGTTTGCGGAATATCTGTAATAGCATCTACTTTATTTTTAATATTAGACCAGTATTCTAAAAGGTCTTTTGCCTTAGGGAAAAGGCATCCAATCCCCACAATAGCGATCTTGCTTGAAGAAGATTTCGTTTTCAACTCTCGTCATATCCTTTATAGAAAAAATCCTGATTTTCAATATAAATGGCAAGTAAATAGTTTAAAAATTTTTCATTTTTATAGGGTCTGTCCCAATGGGTGGGAAAGTGTTCTTTAGAATTTAGCTCATTATATAACACGAGATTCTAACAAGAGTTTATCGATTGTCAAATCAATTTTCTCTACAACAAAAAGTAGACTTTGAAGTAATTTTTACAATATAAGAAACGAGAATTAAATAACTTCCCCATTTACTTCCGCAGACTCAAGCAGATGCTATTAACATAGCACTGCTTAGCCTGCACAGGCTTCTTATGCTAAGGTCAGAGTTAGATCAATACTGTAGAAAATCTGTCAGAATTTTGTCTTTTCTACTTTTTGCTAAACTTTGTGTTTCCACCTTTTTCAAAGGGGCTGTGGATATTGCCATAAGGTGTTTTGATTTCCATTTCTCCTTTAAGCAGGTAGTCTGCGCCATTGCCTGTTAAAACATTATAGAAAGCAAGACCAAGGCTCATGGGAGAGACACTGATGGGAATCTGAATCTGGCTTGTCTGACCTTTGGGACATTCGACGGGTTTGTCTAAACTATTTTGAGCAATGTCTGCCTTGGCAAGGCGGACATTGTATTGGAATTTTGTAATTTCCAGAGGGAAATCGTTTTTATTTTTCATAGAAATCGAAACATTTGCAGTTGCTTTGCTGAGCGATAGCTCCGACCATTGGATATTGGTAATTTCCACTTCAGGCACATCGGGAATAGGCAATTCCCCTGCTTTCTGCATAGGAAGAACAACAGGCCCAAAGCCAGGAGCATCCACAGAAAGATCCATATTGGCCTGATAAGGAACAACAGAACCAGGTCTGGCACTGCTGAGTGCTTTAAAAAGAGGTGCAAAGGCTATGTCTACTGGCACTGTGACAATTTTAGAACCATTGGCTGGAACTGTACCCTGAACCTTGGCATCCCCTGACAAAAAAGGATTGTTCCCTGAAGACAGGCTATACTTGAGATTGCTTAAAGGCAAAGCTACCAAATAAGGATTCTGAATATCCACATCAAAGCCCAAAGTAATTTTTTCCAGACTCAAATTTTGAATACTTACATCCGCAATGCTGGCAGAAGGTTTGGAAAAGCTACTACATCCACAGAAAAGACATGCTACACAAATCATCAAAAAAAGACACATTGATTTCATAATTTTCCTTTCCAAAAAAGATCATTTCCAATAGTTTCCAAATCAGGGGTGTTGCCCTGGGCTGTCAATTTAAGCGTAACGCGATGCAAAACCTCATACGTGTTAAGTTATAAGTATCTTAAAAAAAATAGCTTGTATTAACCCAAAAAGCAAGCGAGTTTTATCTGAAGCGATCGCTCGGCCATTCTTAAAAAATAGCTTGTATTAACCCAAAAAGCAAG
>JABWCH010000372.1 GCA_013359215.1 Candidatus Brocadiia bacterium
TAAAATTTTTTGATGCGCCAAGCGGTACTGTTTTTGATTCCTTACAGAAGGCTTACACTACGCTCTGCTTATCCTTTAAATTGACATCTATGGGGCAACACCCTGGGTATTGGGACAGGCATCGTTAAGCCATGAAAGGGCTTTTGTTTCACAAAAAGTTAGATCAGTTTCCATATTAGTGTGTAAAGAGTCAGTATAAGAAAATAATTTACAGGTTATTTTTCTATGCTATAATAGCATGTTATATAGTATGTTATTGAAATCCCATAAACGACTTAGGTTAGTTTTTTTTATAAAATGGAGACAGCATGAAAAGATTTTTATGTTTGCTATGGATGGTTGTTCTTATTGCATTTCCTGTGATATGCCAGGAAAAGGCAGAAGAGGCAAAGATGTATCTGGAAGATGCAAACACGCTTTTTTCTTGGGGAAATGGGAATGGAGTGGTGGAATCGTTTGAAATCGTGTGCATCCAGGGAGCAATAGAAAACTTAGGTCAGGAAGAAGATCTGGTCTTGGACTTGCCCCAGGGGATTGTTTTGGTGCATCCTATAAAAATCATCCAAGAGGCTACAGCAAAGACAAAATTCAGCTTTTCATTTATGGCAACAGAAAGCTATAAGGAAAAGCAGTTGCCCATAGCAGTGTATAGAAAAGACAAATCAGGGATGGTCATGGCAAGCTATCGTTTTGTGACAAGCTTTGAGAAAAGGGATTTGTCGCAAAAGTATCTGGAAAATACCCATCGCGATAAAAAAGAGTTCGATTATATGAAAAAAGAAAATCTGGATGTGTTTCTGTCGCAGTTTCCCGAATCTGAAATAGCACCCATCATGCTGCGTCTGAGACTGGAGTATTGCAGAAAGCATAAAAACCAGATAAAAGATATTGCTAAAGGAAGCCAGGAAATTCTAAAGGCAATAGGCGAGTACAATGAATTCGCTTGCTTGTATTCTAACAGACTATTGGCAAAGGTAGCAGTGCAGGAATGCTTTGAGCTATACCAGCAATTCGATACAGCAGAAGGCTACGAAGAATTCATCCAGCTCTATCCCAACACAGAGCAAAGGTATGTTGCAGAACAATTCCGAAAGGCAGTACACTACAGAGAAGCCTGCCAGAAAAATACCATAGAGGCTTACGACACCTTTTTACAATTGCATCCTGAGCCATCGCTATTCTATCTTAACTGTGTAAAACAAGCGTATAATCTTACCATACAACAAGAAAAAGAAATCAGAAAAA
This sequence comes from Candidatus Brocadiia bacterium, assembly GCA_013359215.1. Lineage (GTDB taxonomy): Bacteria > Planctomycetota > Uabimicrobiia > Uabimicrobiales > JABWCH01 > JABWCH01. The sequence continues at coordinate 1,246 of JABWCH010000372.1, forward strand.
CCCTGAAAAGCAAGCAAGAAATAGAAGCCAGGGTAGGAATCCATCTTGCAAAAATTTTGGAAATACAACAAGAGTATAAGAAATACGAGAATGTGCATGAAAGAGTGCGTAACCTGTTTTTGCAAAGCTACCAAACAAAGAGAATCAAAGGGCTTCTGACAGAATGCTATCGTCTGGATGTACCGTTTCAGATTTTTGTAATCGAATCCCTGGATGAAATAAAGCAACTGCATATAGAATTAAAAGACTTTATCCAGGAAGAAAACAAAAAGATTCTATCACACATAGACAGCCGTTTTGCCAACATAGAAAAGAACATGCAGGCAAACTTCGATGCCATAGTGTCTGAGTTGCAAGGAATAAAAGGAGACATAGCAAATCTGAGAAGGGAAATGCAGGAAAACTTTGCCCTGGTGACAAAAAATCTGCAAATCCTGCAACAAGAACTCAAGAGTATGCACCAGGACATAGCAGCCAGACTGGATAGAATAGACAACCGCTTGGAAAATATGGATCAAAAGCTAGACACAATAAACGAAAGCCTAAAAAGAATCAACAAAAGCTTGGTACAAGCCTTGCCTAGATCGTGGATACCAGCTATACTCAAGGGAGTGGTGGACCTTGTGGTAGGAGTACCAGAAACAGTAGGGAATGTGCTGTATACAGGATACCAGAAGGTTGCCAGGTTTTTTTCCTCCTCAGAAAAGATAGAAACCTTTGAAAGAGAAGTGTTCTATATAACGCATAGAGAAAAGCAAGAGAACCAGTATGGAAAGCAGATAGCACAAAAAGCAACCTGGGGATTGGCAACAGCAAAGCACGATAAGACCTATACGCATACAGCCCTAGAAGGCTCGCTAAAAGAAAGCCTGGCAAGCCTGTTAGAAAAGAGCAAGAAAAAAGAGATTTTGCTCTACATTCATGGATTCAGCGCAACCTTTAGCGATGCCATATACGATGCAGGACGCATAGCGCATGATCTTTCTTTTGAAGGAGTAGCAGTAACCTATAGCTGGCCCACACAGGAAAGCTATCTGTATTATCTAACAGACAAAGAAAATGCAACAACCAGCGCAACAAAGTTTGTTTCTATTCTCGAAGAAATCCAATCCCTAAAAAAAGAAGGAAAAGCAGAGCAAATCTATCTTTTTGCGTACAGCATGGGAAACTATGTTCTAAGCAATGCCCTGAACACAGCCCAAACAGGCCAGGACAACAGGCTGGAAAAATTCCAGCATATCATCCTCTCTGCACCTGATGTGGATGCTGATACCTTTGAGAATACCTTTGCCCAGGCATACAAAAATTTGTCGCAAGGCACTACCATCTATGTATCAGCAAAAGACAGAGCATTAGCAGTATCCAAACTAGTGCACAAATATCCCAGAGCAGGGGAAGTGGAAGAAAAAATAGGCCCATACGTGGTAGTACAGGGGCTAGAGACAATAGACGTGACAGTCGTGGAATCCGATAATAACCACAAGCCCCACAGAGATATAAGAATCCTGCGAGACATCCAGGGAGCGATTCAGAAAATTGCACCAGACAAAAGAGGACTCCAGGAAGAATTCAAGACAGGAGCAGGAAAGTATTGGAAAATATCACAAGACATGAAGCCACTAAGGCAGGAAATCCTGACCAAAAATCCCTTGAAGCTAGAAGTAGACAAAGCGAGCATCAAAATCGTCCTAGAAGGAAACAAGGCTCTTTATGTTGGACAGAAAACAAACTACAGCATTAAGGTCATAAACCAGGGAAAAAACGAAATCAAGAACTTCACCCTAAAAGCCAATCTTCCCGAATGGCTAGACTATCAAGGAAAAACGAGTGTATCCTGGAACCTGGAATTAGCCCCTGGGGAGGATTCGACCTATACCCTCGAAGGCATGAAGCCTAAAAAAGAAGGCGAAGCTTCCCTGGAAGTGCTGGTAGAAGGCAAAGGGCATGTATGGCAGAAGCAGAGCCTGGAGTTGAAAAGCGATTCTCAATCTGCTGACAAAAGATATATTGTCTATCCTTCTGGCATTATCCGCGACACCAAGACCAACCTGGAATGGCTGGTAGGCCCAGACAAAAATCCCAATTGGGATGAAGCCAAAGCATGGGTAGAGAGCATATCTGCTTCGCAGTATGGCACAGGCTGGCGTATGCCCACGAGACAAGAGTTGCCAACGATATATGAAAAAGGCAAAGGCAGGTGTAACATAGACCCTGTGTTTGTATCACCTAGAGGTTATGTATCGGTATGGAGTGGAGAGCTAACGGGTTCTTCGTCTGCGTGGGTGTTCTACTTCCGCGGTGGCTTCGTGCTTTGGGACGATGTCTGTAACCGCTACGCCGCCCGTGTTTTTGCTGTTCGGTCTGGAAAACAATGATCCGTTGGTCATTTGATCCTTTGATTTTTGATAATTTGATTTTTTGTGACAACCTCAAAATATGATGCTATTCTTTTGGAATAATGGCATGGCCTTTTTTCTTTTGCTGCAATGAACATTGCAGCAAAAGCGATTTTTTTTTAGGAGGAAATTTTTTTGGCGCAATCAGAACATCTTCCTATCTATAAAGCTTCTTTTGATTTATTGCTGAATATAGAAAAAATTGTATAGTGCAAAAAAGTATCTAAAAAAAATAAAAATTATTTGAAATTTATGATTAATTTTGAAAAAAAGATTTGACTTGTTTGTGTGAGGATTGCATAGGCAAATGTTCAAAAGTTTATGTCCTAAAATTTTTAACACGAAGAACGCAAAGTAAAAAACACGAAGATCACGAAAAGAAATATACAAAACCATTTTTCTTCGTGTTCTTCGTGCTCTTCGCGGTGAATATTCTTTAACTATTATATTTATTAATAGTTTATATTTAGTACAAAGACTTTTGAACACTTACCTAATAGACGAGTATTAAAAAAAATCCTCCTGCCAGAGGGGCAGAAGATACTAAGTAATGAGGATTATAGCATAAACCATGCCATAATCAAAGCAAAAAATGATTTGCCGCCATGCAGGAGGAAAAGTTTGTAATTTATTGCTATACAAAAGATTGCAGTAAAGTATATTTACTGCATGTAAATTTTTTTTTCCAAAAAAGGTATTTTAAAGCCATTGTATACAGCAAAGACAAAGCAAAATCAAGGAGAAATAGAATTTGTGATTTTTTTTATGTTTCGATTTCTTTTCAAATATAAATTAAGGAGTCTGTCATGTCAGAAAAAAAAGCGATCTATTATGGTCAGGTTAAGTTGATTCCTGGTATTGTTTGCGATGGATATGTGCTGGATGACCCCGATTCAACTACAGTACTAAGCGAAAGAGGGACTGCTGACCTTCTTGATATGGATCATAAAACATTACAAGCCATGGGGGGAAACTGGCCTCCAAAAACGCTAGAATCCTTTTGTGATAAGAATTTGATCATGGGGGGAAACTATGTCGAAGTTGTAGCTAGAAATAGCCCTTATTGTGGCCGAAAAATAGAAGTTTATACTACAAAAATTATACAGTCTTTAATTCATGCATATTCTTTAGCATTCATGAATGATGGGCTTCGCAAAAATCAGATTCATATTGGAAAAAGGGCAGTAGAACTTGCTATTTCTCTTGTCCGCACAGCCCTTGATGCAGCGATAAAGGAAGCATGCGGAGTCAAGCCAGAGATCCAGAAGACAGCGAAAAAGAACTATGTGGATGCAGTGGCGGCAGTGCAGGAATGGGGGTTACGATGTTCTGTGAAGAATAATATTGCAACAAAACAAGACATCCTGGAATTC
>JABWCH010000033.1 GCA_013359215.1 Candidatus Brocadiia bacterium
TGAAAGAAGGCTTACACGGAGCGATCGCTTCAGATAAAACCCGCTTGCTTTTTGGATTAATACAAGCTATTTTTTTTAAGATACTTATAACTTAACACGTATGAGGGTTAGGTCTAGGTTTAGGTTTATCAGTAGCATAGTTTTAGCCTTAACTTAACAGCGTTGGGGTAACACCCTGGGTATTGTGACCCCGATTCAACTACAGTACTAAGCGAAAGAGGGACTGCTGACCTTATTTCAAAATAAGTTATATCAATATTTTAATAATTTTTTCAACTAGCACAAGTCGTGAATTCTTATATTGTTGGTTTTATTTAGCTTATGATTCCTTCATTACAGATTATGCTATAAAAGCAAAATTTTTTTCTTTTTCTTCTTGACAAAGTATTTTTTTTGTAATAAAATATGAATATTGATTCATTATTCATATTGTTAAACTTGAAATATAAGGATTTGCAATTGTTTTTTGATGCTAAAACTTCCAAAGGAAAAATCGCGCAGGAAAAAATTATATTGGCAGCAGCAGGGCTTTTTACCCGCAAAGGGTTTGCCAATACCAATGTGGTGGACATTTGCAAAGAGGCTGATATAGCGATTGGAAGCTTTTACCAATACTTTGACAATAAGCGAGACGTTTTGGAAGGGATCATCATCCTTTTGAAAGAAAATTTGTATAAAAAATTTTCTTGTCTTTCCCAAAAGGATGGCATGGCTGTGCAGATAAAGAAAAGCTTTGTGCTTTTTTTTGAGTTTGTGCTGGAGAATCTGGCATACTATCAAAGCTTAAGAGAGTCTGAGTTTGTACACGAAGAGATCGTACAGAATTTTTATGAAGACTATCGCAGGCTTTTGGCAGAATGCTTTGGATGGAAGTATCCTTTAAGCTCTTCAGAAGAAATAAGCCTGGACTTTCTTCTGGGAATACAGATGTTTTTTGCTATGAAGTGCATTCTATGGGAAAAGCAAGGCTGCATAGAGGAAAACGTTATTCATGATTTAGGCGTGCTTTGTCTTGAAGGCATCTTTTGGCCTCAAGAATGGAATCGCGACCTTTGTAAACCTTCCAGGAAGGCTAAGCAGCAAGCAGAAGACACCAGAGAAAAGATTCTGAAGGCAGCAGAGTGTGTTTTTGGAAAGCATGGTTACCAGAGAGGTTCTGTTGCACAGATTTGTCAAAAGGTAGGCATTTCGGTTGGTTCTTTTTATTTGCATTTTGCTTCCAAAGAGGAAGTTTTTCGAGAAGCAACCATACAGCTCAGAGAAAGTATGCTGGAGAATTCAAAAGAATTTACAAGAAATGCGAGAAATCGAATCGAGGCTGAAATTTTATCCCTTTGGGCATTTTTAGATTTTATACGATTGCATCCTTTTGGATATAGGTTGGTTCGTGAAGCGGAATTTGTAGACTTTCCCCTTGCTGAAGAATACTACCACGGTATATGGGAAAGCTATGTTCAGAGCATAAGATCATCGGGGAAACCCGAAGAATACAGAGTTTCAAGCCCAGAAACCGTGGCTCTTTCCATGATGGGCATTGCGCATATTCTGGGACTGAAACATATCTTATGGAAAAAGAAACAAAAGAGTCAAGATTGGTTTGATTGTGTTGTGGATTCCCTATTTTTTGGAATAAATAAACCACAGGAGAAAAAAATGGATCTTTTAGAATATTGGAAAAAAATGGCTGAATTGCCTCAGCAAAATATGCAGCAGAGCATGGAATTCTGGAAAAATATTTTTTCTATGAATCCCCAGAATCTTGCAGGCTTTTGGGAAACCTGGAAAAAAATGCTGGAAAATATGCAAACCATGTCTCCTAATATTGTTCAAGGCTGGAGCAAACATATTTCAGAAGACTATCAAAAAACGCTCAACCAGAAAACCTTTGGAGCTTTTCAGGAATGGGATAAAAAAATCTTAGGACAGCTCCAGAATATGGCAGCAAACAACTTCATGCAGTCTTATCAGAAATTGATGAAAGACTCTACAGAATTTGTCCAGGATATGCAGAAGCGCGATCCTCAAATATTTATGGAATACTGGCAGGGAATGCTGACAGAATATTTCCGTGATATGGAGCTTGTTGGAAAAGACGCGCAGAAAATCGATCTCAAGCACCTGATGGAAGTCTGCATGAAGGCATCTACAGGCCAGTGGGATGAGAGCGTAAAAAAATATATGGAACGATTCTGGGATGCCTGGAAAATCAAGGCACAATATGGCCCAGAATACTATGCTAAACCCGAAGATGTTAAAGTCGGCCAAACCCCTAAAGAAACTGTATGGCAAAAAGGCACATGGAAGCTCTATCATTACAAAGCTGTTCCTGAAGCATCCAAAAATATGCCTATTTTCATTGTCTATGCTCTTATCAATAAATACTATATTGAAGATCTGACACCTTCTTGCAGCCTTGTACAATATCTGATCAAGCAAGGCTATGATGTTTATCTGACAGATTGGGGCAATCCAACTTATGAAGATCGCCACATCACCCTGGATAAGCTCATCGAAGAAGGGATTGGCGGCATGGTGGATTTCATTCGTGAAAAACACAAAGTAGAAAAAGTCCCCATTTTGGGCCATTGCATGGGCGGTGTATTGAGCACAATCTATACAGCTTTACACCAGGATAAAGTTTCCAGTCTGGTAACTTTGACCGCTCCTATGACAGCCAGAAAAGGCGGCGTTGTAAGTGCCTGGTCTTATCTGTCTCCCATTGATACAGTCATCGATACCTTTGGAAATGTACCTGCAAAGCTGATTCGCTACACATTCATTTCCATGAAGCCCTACTATGAAATTATGCGTTGGCAACGCTACTATACTTCTCTGGATCAAATGAATGAAAAAGCCATTGAGTTCTCCAATGCAGTAGACAAATGGGTCAATGACAATGTGGATATACCAGGAGAATTTTTCCGCAAATTCTTCAAAGAAGTTTTCGTTAAAGACTCCCTGGTTCACGGAACTATGGAAATCAATGGCAAAAAGGTTCAGCTTTCCAATATCCATTGCCCTGTCATGAATATCTACGGAGAAGAAGACTGGATCGTAACCCCAGATTCAGCAAGCGTTCTCTATGATCTTGTCAGCAGCAAAGAGAAAAAGAATAAACCTATTTTCGGACAGCATCTGGGATTCCTGTTCGATCCTAGAAACCGCGTTGTATGGGATGAGATGTCTTCCTTTTTTTTTGGTGGACAGAACGCAACCACCAAAGCCTAAACAAGTTCAGGCAACTTCCTTTAAGGAAAAATCCATGAAAAGAAAATCCCTTTCTCGTAAAGCCGCCGTTGTTGGAGTAGGAATATCTTCGTTTGGTGCATTTCCCGATAAGGCTGGCAGAGACTTGTTCGTTGAAGCCTTCCAGGATATGAAAGTAGATAAAGGATTCAATCCCAAAGATATAGAAGCTCTTTATCTAGGCAATTTCTCTGGTGATATTTTTGAAGGCCAGGCTCATTTAGCCCCTATTATGGCCGATTCCATAGGAATTCTCCCTTGCCCTGCTACAAGAGTTGAAGATGCCTGCGCAAGCGGCGGTGTAGCACTCAGAGAAGGTCTTATGGCAATCGCTTCTGGAATGTACGATATGGTTCTGGTAGGCGGAGTGGAAAGAATGACAGCCCTTCCTACAGCCCAGGTAACCGATGCTTTAGGCATTGCAGCCGACGCGCTCTACGAAGTGCCTATGGGCTATACTTTCCCAGGACTCTATGCAACTATGGCTACAGCCTATATGGAACGCTATGGCATGAAGCCAGAAGATCTTATGCAAGTCGCCATCAAAAATTATGAAAATGGCGCATTGAACCCTAAAGCCCAGTTCCAGTCAAGCCTGGAAAGCATCATGATGTCTAAGATCAAAGCAGCCCAAAGCAAAGGCAAGCCAGTCCCTGGTTGGCAAAATGTAATGGATTTCTTGCACGACAACAGTGCCAATCCTATTATTTCCTGGCCCTTGCGTCTTTTCGATTGCAGCCCTATCAGCGATGGAGCAGCAGTTTTATTGCTGGTATCCGAGGAAATCGCTCACGAATTCACAGACCATCCTATCTTTGTTGTTGGCAGCGGACAGGCATCAGGTTTACCCTTATATAGCCGACCTGATTTAACCACATTGCCCGCAGCTCAAAAAGCATCCCAGATAGCATACCAGATGGCAGGCGTAAAGCCACAAGACATCCATCTGGCAGAGGTTCACGATTGCTTTACGATTGCAGAACTCATTGCCATCGAAGACTTAGGACTATGCCCTGTCGGAAAAAGCGTTGAATTCCTAAAAAATGGCATTTTCCACCGCAATGGAACAATCCCTGTCAATTCTTCAGGCGGCCTCAAAGCAAAAGGCCACCCTGTAGGAGCATCTGGAGTAGCGCAAGTTTATGAAATTTTCCGCCAATTGCGTGGTGAAGCTGGAACACGTCAAATCCAAGGTACTTTATCTCTTGGCCTTACACATAATGTGGGCGCAACAGGCACAACCTGCGTAGTTCATATTTTTGAGCGCAAATAAAGAAGGAGTTAAGTATGTCTGAAAATGCAAAACGCCCCTTTACAGCATCGTCTTATTATCAATATCTGGCAGAGAAAAAAATCATGGGATCTCGTTCTCAAAAAACAGGAACTATCTATCTGCCTCCCAAAGCGATATGCCCAGAAACGCATAGCAGCGATTTTGAATGGGTAGAGCTTTCGGCTAAAGGAAAGCTAATTTCCTTCACTGTTGTGCATATAGGCCCAAGCTTTATGAACGCAGCAGGTTTTAGCAAAGACAATCCTTATGTAACAGGAATCGTCGAGCTAGAACAAGGCCCTCGTGTGAGTGCCAGAATCATGGGTGTAGATCCTAAAAATCCTGGTAGCATTGCGATTGGATCGCCCTTAAAAGCAGAATTTGTTTCCCAGTTTGATGGAAAAGTCAGCAGAACCATTCTCGCCTTTTCCCCAATCAAAGATGAAAAGGAGCAAGATAAGAACATGGAAGAAAAAAAAACAACCACAACCAACCAACGTTTAGCAGGGAAAGTAGCCCTCGTCACTGGTGGGGCGGCTGGGATCGGTAAGGCCACAGCGGAAAGATTCGCCCAGGAAGGCGCGAAAGTCATCATTTGCGATCTCAATGAAACTTTAGGACAAGCCCTGGTAGCCAAGCTAGGCCCAGACGCTTCCTTCAACAAAGTCAATGTTGCCAACCGCCAGGAAGTACAGACCTGGATCGATGGTGTCTATGCCAAATACAACCGCATCGATATTCTTGTCAACAACGCAGGTATTGTCCGAGACAGCCAGCTTGTCAGAGTAAAGGACGGCGCATTGGTAAAGCAAATGTCTGAAGCCGACTTTGACCTTGTTATTTCCGTCAACCTCAAAGGTACATTCAATTGCACCCAGGCAGTAGCCCCTTATATGATAAAACAAGGCTCTGGCGTAATCCTCAATGCCAGCTCTGTTGTAGGCGTAGATGGCAACTTCGGCCAGACAAACTACGTTGCCACCAAATCAGGTGTCATTGGCATGACCAAAGTATGGTCTCGTGAGCTTGGCAAGTTCAACATTCGCGTCAATGCCGTTGCTCCAGGCTTCACAGCCACAGAAATTCTGACCTCTATGCCTGAAAAAGTCCTCCAGGATATGAAAAGCCATACCCCATTAGGCCGCCTTGGCGATCCTAATGACATTGCAAACGCCTATCTCTTCCTTGCCTCTGACGAAGCAGCCTTCATCACTGGCACAGTGCTTAAAGTAGACGGCGGCCTGGTAGTAGGAACATAGTCTTCCTATAGAAATCTCCAAAAAATTAGTTAAACACAAAAGCGGATAGAAACAAATCTTATAGCGATTTGCCTATCCGCTTTTTTTTCTATCTCGGACAAGCCGAAGCCAAAAAGCTATCAATCACGAATGACACATAGATAGAAAAAGCAAGCGAGTTTTATCTGGAGCGATCGCTTCGTGTAAGCCTTCTTTCAGGAATCAAAAAAACAGGTATCCCATTTTTATTTTTGCGCCAAGCTCAAGAGTCGAATAAAATTTTTTGATGCGGTACTGTTTTTGATTCTTTACAGAAGGCTTACACTACGCTCTTCTTATCCTTAAGTAGATAACATAATCTATTGTAAGACAATCTCTTAAAAGTTAACACGTATGACGCTCACGTTTTTCTGACTGAGGCATTTCTCTCTATAAGGAAGAGTCAAGTTTTACAAATATTTTCTTTCTTTTTCTTCAATTATTTTAGGCATCTTAGACTGCCTGCGTAACTCCTAGGCAAATGTTCAAAAGTTTATGTCCTAAACTTTTTAACACGAAGAACGCGAAGTAAAAAACACGAAGAACACGAGGTGAATATTCTTTAACTATTTTATTTATTAATAGTTTATATTTAGTACAAAGACTTTTGAACACTTACCTATATATAATTCCTCTGCGACCTCTGTGCCTCTGCGGTTAATGATTTTTTATCAATATGTTGCAATAGGTACAAAAACTTTTGAACAAATACCTAAACAAGAATAAGGCTAGAATTTTGATTGCTATAAAAAACATTGCAGTGGAGTAAAAAATTTGATAGTATAAAAGAAAGTATTTTTTGATAAAACCCTGCATGCATGTGGGGAATATTTTAGTGGAATCATTATTAAAACCAGGGAGGTTTGAGGGAAATTATGAAAACGATTTCTCACGTTTGTTTTTTTGTTTTGATTTGTTTTATTTATAGTCTAAATAGTGTATGCTATGCTCAAACCGCAGATAGCAAAAGTACAGATATTATGCTTCAGGGGTTTCATTGGGAATCTCATAAAATGGCCTGGTGGAATTTAATGGCTTCCAAGGCTGCGGATATTGCTGCTGGTGGATTCAGCATGGTTTGGTTTCCACCTTCCAGTGGAGCTGCTAGTGCAGAGGGATATTTGCCACATCGTCTTTATTTGCAAAACTCTCGATATGGAACTGAAGCAGAATTGAAGAATGCTATTGGCAGTTTGCATCGACACAATGTAAAAGCCATTGCAGATATTGTTATCAACCATAGAGTCGGAACAAAGGACTGGGCTGATTTCAATGATCCTGATTGGGGAAGCGATTCTGTATGTAAAAATGATGAATGGCCTGGAGCTAAAGGCAATTGGGACACAGGCGATGGTTACAGTGCCGCTCGCGATATAGACCACGCCCAACCTTATGTCCAAAAGAGTATCCAGGAATGGATGAACTGGCTTAAGGGTAACATTGGTTACGATGGATGGCGTTATGATTATTCTAAAGGCTATCATGGTCAATATGTCGCCCTTTATAACAATGCAACTTTTCCTTATTTTTCTGTAGGCGAATATTGGGATGATTTAAATCTGAATGATTCTAATCCTCATCGCCAAAGGATTTGCAATTGGCTGGACAATGCGAAAAGCAAAAGTGCTGCGTTTGATTTTACAACAAAAGGCATTTTGCAGCATGCGGTTGGAAATAGTGAGTATTGGAGACTCCGCGATAGTGAAGGAAAGCCATCTGGCGTTATTGGCTGGTGGCCTGCTAAGTCTGTGACGTTCCTTGACAATCACGATACAGGCCCAAGCGGAAATGGCGGACAGAACCATTGGCCTTTCCCTGGAGATAAGGTAATGCAAGGATATGCTTATATCCTGACGCATCCTGGTATTCCTTGTGTTTATTGGGTGCATTATTACGATTGGAATTTGAAAGAGGAAATCAACGATTTGATTAAAGTCCGCAAAAATTATAATCTCCATTCTGAAAGCAAAGTGGAAATCAAAGTCGCTGATTCTAGCAAATATGTAGCCGTGATCGATGGCAAAGTGGCAGTAAAAATTGGATATTCCGATTGGAATCCAGGAAATGGCTGGATATTGGCAACTGCTGGCAAAAACTACGCTGTCTGGGTAAAATAGTTTTTCATCATATAAAAGCCTCTTGGTTATGTAGAGGCTAGGGAATAAAGCCTGGGAATAAATCCCCAGGCTCTCGCCTTCCATCATTCAGTCCGAAAATTTTCTTGCTATCTTCTCAAAGAGCTACTATAATTTTGAGTCTTTAATATCTGTATCTAAAAAGAATATACTGATTGCTTGGCAATTTAGATACAGCTTAGTGTTTGATATTGAAAGTATGCAAAATTTTTATGAAATTCTTATTGCTTGTGTTGCTTGTCTTTTGGTATTTTCTATAAGCCATTTTTTATGGCTATGGCGTAGCAAAAAGAAAAAAATAGCTTCAATGCCTGTTTTTTGGGAAAGAATTTTTTTTGCATTGATTGTAGTATACATTGCTTCCCAAATATCACCAGAAAATCATGAAACCTTCTCGCTTTGGGTTGTTTTCTTTTATCTGGTATTTTTGTTCTGCCATACTTGGTTTATCTGCCGAAAAACAATAGATACAACAAGCAAAGATTTTTTTAAGGATAGAAACCATAACCATGAGCCAGGGAAATGAACTGGATATTGTGGAGCATATTCTGGATAGTCCTGTATTGGAATTTTTTCATTGGAAACTTCCTTTGCCTACTTTGCACGTTTTTGGCTATGATCTGCCTGTTACCAAAAATGCAGTGATGATGTGGATCGTTTCTCTTGTTTTGATTGCCATTTTAATCCCTATAGCCAAAAAAGACAAAAAGCGAGGATTAGGCAGGACTGTGGCTGAAACTTTTTTGCTCTTTATCAGGGATGAGCTAGCTATGCCCCAAATAGGAGAAAAAGGGATTGTGTTCGTACCTTTTTTATCCACACTTTTTTGTTTTATTCTTTTTTGCAATCTGCTAGGGCTTTTCCCATTTGCTTCTTGCGCCACAGCGAACATCAATGTAACAGCAAGTTTAGGGCTGATCAGCTTTTGTTTTATTCACTATTCAGGAATGAGAGAGCATGGTTACCTGGGCTATTTCAAGGCACTTGTGCCTCCTGTTCCAGGATGGCTTTGGCCTCTTATGTTTGTGATCGAAGTCGTTGGTCATATTTCCAAACCTGTTAGCCTGGCAATTCGTCTTTTTGCCAACCTCACCTCAGGGCATATTGTACTCCTTGCCTTCCTTAGCGTGATCTTTATTACGAGAAGCTATGTTTTTGCTTTTTCTTGTGTGTTAGGCGGAGTTGCTATCTGCACTTTGGAAATCCTTGTAGCTTTTCTTCAAGCTTTTGTTTTTACTTATCTTACAACTGTATTTCTCGGCACTGTAGTTGCCGAAGAACATTAATATTTTCAGGAGAATATCATGGACGGAAAAAGCCTTTCCCTTATTTTCACTGTTTTAAGCACAGCATTCGTAGTCGCATTTGCAGGCTGGGGGATTAGTAGAATTGCCTCTAGTTCCGTTGATAATGTTGCCCGACAGCCAGAAGCAGGCGGACAGATTCGTGGACTTATGATCATTGCATGCGCCTTGATTGAAGGTGTTGCTCTTTTTGCTCTTGTGATTTGCTTTTTAGCACAAAATAAAATCCAATTTTAACCAGCGATGAGAGGCCACTATGGCAAAAAAAACGTTCCAGCTTTGTACGCTTTTTTTCTTTATCTTTTTTCTTGTGGTCATGCCTTTATATGCAGCAGGAGACAAACAAGAACACAAAGGCGGTCTTCTGGACATCCATCCTGGTCTCGGGGTTTGGACCATTTTGACTTTTGTTGTTTTGGCAGTCATACTTAAAAAATTTGCATGGAAGCCTCTGCTCCACGCGATTGAAGAGCGCGAAAAAAACATACAAGATGCGATCCAGAATTCCGAGAAATCCCAAAAAGAAGCCATGGAATTTGTGGAAGAAAGCAAAAAAAATCTTTCCAAATCAAAGGAAGATGCCTCAGAAATCATCCAGAAAGCACAGCAAAAGTCAGCGTTGCTTCGTAAGGAAGCCTTGCTTGCAACAGAAAAAGAATGCGCTGAGATCAAGTATAATACACAAAAAGAGATCCAGGATTTGCAAAATTCTTTTTTCTTTTCGCAAATTGTATTGATGGGAGATTTAGGCTTAGAAATCGCTTCTTCTCTTCTCCATCGATCTTTAAACAAAGACGACCATAAAAAATTGCTGGAAGAATCCATCGAAAGAATCCAAAAAAAGATGGAGGCTAAAAAATGAAGCTTACAAGATCAGGGAATCCTAGATACTATGCTTATGCCTTGTATGAGCTTTCCTCACTCAAAAAGCAGCAGGAAGAGTTTCTGGAAAACTTCGAGCTTGTCCTCGAAGTCCAGAAACAAAAGCCAGAGCTGAATTTTTTAGCACAATCTCCTCTTATATCCAATAAAAAAAAATTCCAGTTCTTTGATAGAATCCTTCATAATCATCTAAACCCTCTGTTTTTGAATTTTATCAAAGTTCTGGTGAAAAAGCAGCAATTGCATTTGCTGGAAAAGATCTATGTCGTATATCGCCACTTTTGTGATGAATGGGCAGAGAGCATCAGGGCAACTGTTACCTCTGCTGTTCCTCTTACAGAAGAGGAACAAAAGAGAATATGCAATGTTGTCTCTGGATATTTGCAAAAGTCTGTTTTTCTTAGAGTTATCGTAGATCCTGACATCCTTGGAGGTATAACATTGCAGGCAGGCGATATCTGGATGGACGCATCACTCAGAGGCAAAATGAAAAGCTTCCAGAAGAACCTACAGGAAACCGCCAGAAAAGTGATCAAAAACATTTCATTGGGCGCAAAGAATTTGGATTAAGGAAAGCTTATGAAAAAGTATAAAGTAGAAGAAGTCATTTCTTTGCTTAAGCACGAAATCCAGCACCATCAAAATGAGTTGGAAATTGAAGAGATAGGCCGCGTAGTTCAGGTTGGAGATGGAATTGCCTGGGTTTGTGGTCTTCAAAAAGCAATGTCAGGAGAAATGCTGGAATTCCAAAATGGAGAAAGAGGCCAGGCATTCAACTTGGAATCAGAATACGTAGGCGTAATCATCTTTGGCGATCCGCTTAGAATTCGGGAAGGGGATAGTGTAAAGCTAACGGGAAAGCTTCTTAGTATACCTGTTGGCGAAGCCCTGGTTGGTAGGGTCATTGATCCGATTGGACGGCCAGTAGATTCCGATAAGCCTGTTGAAGCCAAAGAAACCTGGCCAATTGAAAAAATAGCACCAGGAATTGCAGACCGCCAGCCTGTATTTGAGCCATTGAATACAGGGATCAAGAGCATCGATGCCATGATTCCTATTGGCAAAGGCCAAAGAGAGCTAATCATTGGAGACAGAAAAACAGGAAAAACAGCCATTGCCATAGATACCATCATCAACCAAAAGGGCAAGGATGTTCTCTGTGTATATGTTGCGATTGGACAAAAAGAATCAACAGTTGCTGGTATAGTAGATACTTTACGCAAAAAAGGTGCTATGGACTATACTATAATAGTCACAGCCTCTTCTTCAGACACAGCTACATTGCAATATATTGCACCTTATGCTGGATGTGCTATAGCAGAGTATTTCATGAACAAGCACAAACGCCATACTCTTGTCATCTATGATGATCTCAGTAAGCATGCTGTTGCTTATCGCCAGATTTCTTTGCTCCTCAGAAGACCACCAGGACGAGAAGCTTATCCAGGCGATATATTCTATTTGCACTCTCGCCTTCTGGAAAGGGCAGTAAAGCTGTCTCCAGAGCTTGGTGGTGGGTCGCTGACTGCTTTGCCTATTATTGAAACGCAGGAAGGGGAAGTATCTGCCTATATTCCTACAAATGTGATCTCCATCACAGATGGGCAGATCTATCTGACTCCTGATCTTTTCTATTCAGGCATCAGGCCCGCGATTGATGTTGGTATTTCTGTATCCAGAGTTGGTGGAAAAGCCCAAACAAAAGCCATGCAGAAGGTTGCCAAAAATCTGCGTCTGGATCTGGCACAATTTCGCGAGCTGGAAGCTTTTACGCAGCTAGGGTCTGACCTCGATAAAACGACTTTATCACAACTAACACGAGGCAAAAGGCTTGTGGAAGTTCTCAAACAAAAGCAATATGAACCCATGTCTGGTGCTGACCAGGTTGCTATAATCTATGCTGGAACTAAAGGCTATTTGGACACTCTGGATTGCGCCTATATCGCGCGATTTGAAAAAGAATATCTGGAATATTTGCATTCCCATTTTCCTGAATATTTCGCAATAGTAGAAGAGAAAAAAGACATTCCTAAGGAAATCCAGGAAAAGCTAGAAAGCAAGATACAAGAATTCTTGAATCTTTTTGTGGCAGCCTTGAAATCAGAAAATGCCTAGACTAAGGCATATAAACAAAATCAAGGGTCAGACAGATGTCTGCATCTAAAATACAGCACGAGGATTGTGATGATTTACAGGAGACTTTTGAAACAATATGGCTAGAAATCTACCCTTTCCTCAAAGAAAGGGTGCAAAAGCCGCCTCGTATATCCTGGAAAAGCGAAATCCTCTGGATTGTTAATGCTCATGGGCATAATCTATCAGCCCTTGCCTGGGGATATAAAAATTCTGATACAGTCCATCAGAAAATTTTAGAATATACATTGAGACTCTGGAATTCTATAAAAGAAAAAATTTCTAGCAAAAAAATATACTCTTTGTTCAATCAATACGAAAAAAAATATGTAGAGATTTTTGCTGACCCTGATTTACCAGATACTTTGTTTGCTATAGCCCCGATATGCCCTACAATATTGGGGCAGGCATATTTTTTTTCCAAAATGACCGATACACTTGCTAAGGAATTGCAAAGACTGCAAGAATATCTCCAGAAAAACAGCTTCTACGACACATGCCATCCTGGCAAAGAATTGAAGACCAAATCAGAGCAATTTCAGGAAGATTTAAAAAAAATCCAGTCCCAGATTATAGATGCATCCTCCCAAGAAGCTCTTTTGCCCCAACATTGCCTGGGAATATACCTTTCGCATATTTTTGATCTTTATCAAAACGCTTTGCTGCTTTTTCCCTGGCTTAGCGACAATGCTCTGTACAAGCTTATATTCCAGCTTTCCCAAACCATAGAAAATCATTATCCAATACAGTCTGAACTACCCTACCAGGACGCACTGACAATACAGATGATCCAATCGCCCCTTTTTCCTGAAAGTTTTATCGAAAAAATATCCTGTACCAAGGTATTTTTTCCTAAAGACTGGAAGCCTATAGGGATTCAACCTTGGGTATGGAAGTTCCAAAGTAAAGTATGGACTGCGCCAGAGAGAGAGAGCCTGAAAAAAATCGCAGAATGGTACAAGCAAACTGCACAGCCTTTGATCTATAAGCATATTTTGGAAAAATTCAGCAATGTAAAGCATGATGTTTATTCCCTGTCGCAATATTTTTCTTATAACTCTTCGTTAGAGCTTGCACAAGAGGTATTCCAGTATCTCAAAAAGCATCAAGATCAGGAAAGATGGGAGGAATTCCAGCCTTTTCTCTCTGCTTATGGAATCGAAGTCATTACCCAGAGCAATGCACAGGAATATGTGGAGGATGATGAGCTGCTTGTCCATGAATATTCCTTTGGTCTTCCCAAAAGCGACTCCCTGACACAGCCAGGAATCCGATTCATGGATCAAAAATTCCAAATAGGAAAGTATGTACACGTAATAGGAAAAGAGCCGTACTGCGTTGGTGTTTTTGCAAGACTCAAACTCTTTGCCCAGAAAAACCTCAAGGATTTTCCAGATTCTTTGAAAGAAAAGCTCGAAAGTATTATCCAGCCAGAGTTCTGGTATCTTGCGGATAGCAAAAGGAGCTTTTCTGAAAAAAAGCTCTATCCTGCTGTAGTCCAGATTATTCAGGCTATGGATGCTTTTTTTTATAAAGACCTTTTTCTTTTTTCCAAGAAAGTGCGCATCCAGTATGAATGCCTGCTTTTAGAATTGCAAAGGGCAATACAGCAAGACGGATGGAAAATCGGAATTGCAGCAGGGAAATTCCTTACAATCCAGCAGATCCAAAGCCTGCCTTCCTGGTCGCGTAAGTGGGAATTGGAAAAAAAACAAACAGGGATTCTTTTGAAAAGAGAGCATAAAGAATATGTTACTCTAGGGTTTCCCTATCCACAGGAAGGATTTTGTCGCTATATTGTAAGTGAAAATAGCAGCACTCCTGGGTTCATGGTTTATACAAGAGCGTGGGAGCCAGAGATCATGAAATCCTGGCAGACTTTTTTCCCTACTTTAGACCAGGAAAAGTCCGCAATCCCCAGCCAATGCTTTGCCCTTTTGAATGAACACTGGCATATCCATCCAGAAAAGGCTAAAGAAGCCTTGATCTTTTGCCTGAATTCCCTGATACCCCATATTTCTTTGGAAACCAGAGAAAAAATAAACCAGGCTTTGATAAAAGACCATTTCCCTATTCTCTTGCCTTCTCTTGAAATTATAGGGAAAAAATGGCCGCTTCTTGATCCACAAGAAAGCGTTTTTCAGGATAGAATAGAATACCGCTTTTGCGAAGATCAAGAAAAAGATACCATTCTGGAAATTTTGTCCTTTGGTTTTGAAAAAAAACAGGTGAAAATCGCTGCAAGCTTAGGAAAATGCGATGAAGCACTTTGCCTGTCTTGGGAAATTTTAGGATTTTTTTCCTTTCTTCTGAAGCGATTTTCTTTTTTGCAGGAAAACCAGCAAAACCCTTTGGCTTCATGGCAAAATCAGCCCTTTTATAGTCTGAAAAAACTTAGCCTGGCCTGGCCTGGCATAATAAAGAATATCATGCCCCTTTCCCCTGAAGAATACCATGCTCTTTTTATTTTGCAAAATGGACGTACTCTGACCGAAAAATATAAAAAACTTCTGGATCTTCTTTGCCTTGCGGACATGCTTGTCAGCCTGTTTTATCCTGATACTCTGGAATACCAGGAGTTATGCGATAGAGTGGCCGAGTTTTTACAAAAACAAAACCTGAAAATCCAGCCAATAAGCCTATTGCAGACACAGGGTAATTCTCAGATACGCTATATTCTCTGGACAGAAAATAAAATCCTTTCTATTGTTCAAAGGCGTATTCTGCATAGAAATAACCAGGCAATCCTGCTCTATGGGAATTGTGCTTCCTCTTCTGATTATTGCCTGGATGCATTATCTCCTTTTACACCAGGGATTAAAAAACTTTTTCTGTTCTTTTGGGCTTCATTGCAGCGAATCGGCACACAGCATGTCCGAGAACAAGCCCTGGAAAAATGGCAGGCAGTCTATTACCAGATACAGGCCCAGCCTAAAATTTCTTTTATCATAGAGCTTGTCAACCTGGCATATAAATACCAGGAACTCCTCACCCCTTTCATGGATTTCCCTTTGTGGCAACACCTTTTAGAACCAGCTTTGCAGCTTCTAAGCGCACAAGGCTATAAAGTCCTTGATGTACAAATAGGACAGCCCTATCAGGCTACAGATTCTCTATACTATGATAAAGAAGAAAGCTTGCTCCAGCATGCACAAGCGGAAAATACCATTCTTGCCATAGCAAAACCTTGCATTCTAAAAAAAGATGCCCATGATTCCTGGCAAAAAGGCAAAGTATTTGTAGCAAAATAAAATTTATTTTATTATAAATGCTTATGGATTTAGCTCTTAATCTGGATACATCAAAAAATACTTTATCACAAATTTTGCGAATGGACGAATAGCACGAATAAATCATCTTATTCGTGCTATATGTGTTCTTCGTGTCATTCGTGATTTTAAAATTAGGAGATAAGTCAATAACTACTTCAAAATCTTTACTCTATAAAAGGAAATTTCCTACAGTTTTACAGCTTATTAAGCTTTTTATTCCTAATTGGTTAAAGTTATTGATTCGTAATATGTTAAAAAAATAGCAAGGATGTTATTTTATGAATCTAATACTTGTTACAGGCGGATGCGGATTTATTGGAGCAAATTTTATCCAATATATGTTTAGAACATATCCTCATCTTAGCATCGTGAATCTCGACAAACTGACTTATGCAGGAAACCCAGATAACCTGAAAAACATTGCCCAATGTCTACAGTATCGCTTTATAAAAGGCGATATTTGTGACCAAGGGTTAGTGACAAAGCTATTTCAGGAATATCCTTTTGATGCTGTGGTTCATTTTGCTGCGGAATCTCATGTAGACCGTAGCATCACAGGGCCAGAAATATTTATTATCACCAATGTGTTGGGGACTCAGATATTGCTAGAGGCAGCCAAAGCCCACTGGCAAAATCAGCTTAAAAATAAACGATTTGTTTATATTTCCACAGATGAAGTCTATGGTTCTCTAGGCGATAAAGGTTATTTTACAGAGCATTCTCCTATAGCACCGAACAGCCCTTATTCTGCAAGCAAGGCGGGAGCGGATCTATTAGCCCGTTCTTATGCTCATACTTTTGGATTCCCTGCTTTGGTTACGCGATGTTCGAATAATTATGGGCCTTACCAGCATGTTGAAAAGCTGATTCCTTTGATGATATCGAATGCTCTACATGATAAACCATTGCCTGTTTATGGCGATGGCAAAAATATACGAGATTGGATTTTTGTAGAAGACCATTGCCGAGCGATTGACCTTGTTCTGCAAAAAGGCAAAGTAGGCGAAGCTTATAATGTCGGAGGCAATAATGAATGGCAGAATATCCAGATTGTGGAGATGATTCTTTCTATATTGAATAAGCCCAAAAGCCTTATTCAGTATGTAAAAGACCGCCCTGGTCATGATAGAAGATATGCTATAGATGCTTCAAAAATTTCCCAAGAACTGGGTTGGCAGCCTAGAACAGAATTCCAGGCTGGCCTAAGACAAACCATAGAATGGTATCTAAAAATGGACAAATAATAAAGATAGGGATATTGTATGGAATTAATATCTGGCCAAAAAAATCCTTTGCTCTCTGAAAAAGACCAAAGATTGTCCTTGATGAAAAATCTGCCTGAATTTTTTTAAAATTAACCTAGTGCGATTGCATATTTTGGCTTATCATAAGGAAAGGATATCGAATGAAAGGCATAGTTTTATCTGGCGGGGCTGGAACGAGGCTTTACCCTGCGACAAAGGCAATGAGCAAGCAACTCTTGCCGATTTACGATAAACCCATGATTTACTACCCTATTTCGGTTTTAATGATGGCAGGGATACGAGATATGCTCATCATTTCTTCACCAGAAAGCATAGATGATTTCAAGCAACTGCTTGGTTCTGGAGAACAATGGGGAGTCCAGTTTAGCTATTTGGTACAGAATAAGCCCGAAGGCATTGCCCATGCTGTTCTGATTTCTAAAGAATATATAGGGCAAGATTCTTTTACCTTGATTTTAGGCGATAATATATTCTGGGGACATGGATTTTCTGATATATTGCGTGTTGCTGTGCAGCAAAAGCAAGGCAGCAGCATCTTCCTGTATTGGGTAAGCAAACCCGAACGCTATGGCGTTGCCTGTATAGGAGAAGGGAATAAAGTATTGGATATAGAAGAAAAGCCAAAGCAGCCAAAGTCCCATTGGGCGGTCACTGGTTTATACTGCTATGACCACCATGCTCCTGAATATGCAGCTCAACTCAAGCCTTCATCTCGGGGGGAATTAGAAATTACAGACCTCAGCCGATGCTATTTACAAAAAGGCCAGTTGAATGCGAGATTCATGGAAGAGGGAATTGCATGGCTGGACACAGGAACGCATGAATCCATGCTCCAGGCATCTATGTTTGTTCAGGCAATCCAGGAAAGGCAAGGTCTTTTGATTGCCTCCCCAGAAGAAATCGCTTATCGCCTGGGATATATTTCTGCCCAGCAGCTCCTCAAGCAAGCCGAGATCATGAAAAGCACAAACTACGGGAAAATATTGCTTCGGCTTGTTAACGAATCCTAATTTCAGGAAAATATCATGAAAATTGTTGTGATAGGTTGCCGTGGTCAATTAGGCCAGGAAATGATGAAGCTTCTTCAGGGACAAGACTGCGAAGCCATTGGCATAAACTATCTTTATGTTAATTTTTAGCATAAACTATTGGAAAATAAAAATATAAAAGTTTTTAAAGGGGGTTTGGGGGAAAATTTTTACAAAAATTTTCCCCCAAATAAAAATCTCTTTGCATAACTCCTATTATTTAATTCTCATCTTAGTATAAAAAGCGCAAGATAAGGAATCCAGGAAAATTTTGTATACCTCTTTGCCATCACATAAAATGCTTCTGGCTCTGGCAGAGAATGAACCAAGGTTGCCATCTCCCATCCAAGTTTGGAATCAAGCTTTGTCGTGCTTACTAAGGAATCCATGGCTTGGTGTTCTTGGCAGTAGGGAGCAAACCGAAAGCATATACCTTGGACAGGCTGGCTGTTCGTGGAAAAGGAGTCTATCTGGTAGTTCATTCTCTTGTTTTTGTGAATAGCATAAACTATTGCCCTGGATAATTTTGAAGCGTCTTTTTGTACAGCGATTTCGCAAGGGCTAAAAGGAGAAGCTTTCTGCTGGAGGGACAATAGAAATTGTTTTTCTAGGACAGATAGAGAGGCAAACAATCTAAAAAAAAGTTGGGTTTCTTTATACCATAGATTGGCCTGTTTTTTTTGTATTGATTCCAGAGGAATACCAGGAATGGCTTTGGTTTCATTCCTCTTTTTAGGAATATAGGAAGAAATAGAAGGCAATACCCAGGATAGTAAAAAAGGATTGCCTTGGATTGCTTCGAATGTTTCCTGATCCATCAAGGTATTTCGTATAACTCTGGAATCTCTTCCCACCTGGTCTTTCCACCCACCAAAGGTTTCCATAAAAACCCAAACTTCTTTTTGGATATGATAAATGCAACAATTGTAATGATACAATGGCAGCATATATTTTTGTCCATCGTAATTTTCACAAAAAGCAAGAACTGCATCCGTTAAACTGCTTTTCAATCCTTCGCTTTGAGCGAGAACCGAATAGCCTGCTGACCAAGGTGTTGATCCATAGATCCATTGAGAAATCATTTTTGTTTTCATATAGGTACTAAGAAGTGAAATATATGCCGAAAAAGCAAAAATTTTTATCGCGAATAAAACGAATGATCAAATGATACGAATAGTTTTTATAAAAATTTCATTCGCATAATTTGTATATTCGTGTCATTCGTGATTGATACCTGTTTGGCTTCGGCTTGTCTGAGATAGATACAGTAAAATGTAAAAAAATGGAAAAAATGCTGGAGAAAAGGATAGGATTTTCTCCAAAACATTCCTTTTCTCTGCTAATACACAACACTGAATTTAGTTTCTGATACTTTATAGTTGCCAAAATAAACATCCAGTCGATACCTTCCTACTTGCCAGTTGCCAGGTTTATCCCAACCCCATCCACACCAGAAGTCAGCGTGTTTCCATGTATAAGGTACATCGATGTTGATGGATGCTTTGCCTACAAAAGATCCGTCTTCGCGATAGTAGTATCCGACAACCAGAGGCTTTTGGTCTTGTATATTATAAAGCAAATTTTTCGCGCCGACAAGAAAAGAAATATACCTCGTGCTACTTTTATAGAATGTTGTGGTATAGGGTGTATTATCGTCGGGCTTGGTGTCATAGTTGCCTTCAAAAAGCTTTACAAATTCTAATTCGATATCATAAGGTCTTTTTACTTCAATAGTGCCATGATTTTGTATGGAGAAAAAGCTTTCTGCAAACTTTTCCTGGCTAACCCAAAGCTCTACTCTATAGTTCCCCACAGGCCAGTTGCCAGGCTTTTCCCATCCCCATCCATGGGAAATATAAGAATAAGTCCACTCTTTTTTTATGGCAAACTCTGAAGAAACCTGTCCACGCAGCGTGTTATCGCTATTAAAGTATTTCCATAAAACTGTATGCGTCTGATCCTGGATATTGTATAGATGATTTTTTACTTCTAGCTCACACCATATATAACGAGCATCATTTTTCAAAAATTGTATGCTGTATTGCCTTTGGTTTCTTGCTGGCGATGTTCCTCCAGCATTGAAAAATTTAACCTGAGAAAGGGAAATGCCATGCAAGGCAAAAATATAAGAAGATAAAACCAAAAAGGAAAATAAAAATGACAAAGATTTTTTCATGAGTGTACTCCCCTTATTACTGTTTTTAAATATTGATAAAAAATTGTAAAATATCTTTTTATTTAAATATTACAATACTATTATAATAAAAATAGCAAAAAAAAACAACAATTTATCTTTCTGCAAAAATGCCAGGGCGTAAAAATTCGTATTCTTTTATGCTATCTTGAGTTAAACAAGAAAGATGGAATACTTTTTCGCCTTGTTTAATAAGTAGCTTGAGTGTATTGTATTGGAAAAAATAGCTTTTTAGTAATGAGCAGGCAAGAGTAAAAAAAGATTTTTCCTGAGAAGCTAGAGTAAAAGACCATACTTTGAGTACTTTATTAGAAGATTGAAGAATGAGAGAAGCTGAAACTCTAAGAGAGGTTGGATTTTCCAGATGGATCTGCCATAAATCGTCTTGCTGTACCATAAAAAACAGAAGTTTACACTCTCTTTCAGGCTGCTTTGGAAATGGCATTTTAGGGGTTACCTTTTTGACTTCGATGCTAGAATTTAAAGAAGGAGGCATCTTATGGTCAGATTTATAATAAAAAGAGACTATCTTTTCCATCCCTTTCGATAGCATCCAGTTGGCTCTCATTAAGGTGATAAAATCTCTATAATTTCCCAGGAAAGGCTTTTGGTCGTTGGTAATATCCATGGGTATCCACATACCACCGAGAAAAACTTCTGTTATGGCATGGAGCTGGTTTCCTTCTAAAAACCCAACATTGATTCTTGCCCCAATGTTGCATGCTCTCAAAATAGCGGCAAAAAGGCTTGCATATTCTGTGCAATCGCCTTTTCCTGTTATAGCTGCATACTTTGCGCCATATTCTTGTTTTTGTAGCTGGTATTTTAAAGTATTGCGTACAAGAGAAAACGCTTTCTGTACAATCTCTAAAGGCTTTCCCTTTATCTGGTTTGCCAGGAAAAGAACTTCAGGGCTACAAGATTCGATGCCTGGCTCTTCCATCAAAAATCTCCGAGGAGCTAAAGGCAAAGATTCTTCAAAAGCATCCCAGCTATAAGATAAGCGGCAGGGCTTTATCAATGCTTTATATGTAAAGGAAAATTTTCTTTCTCCCTCTTTTATGGGAATAGAAAGCCAGGGATTCCCATGTTCATCCGTAGCTTCTTTAAAAGAGGAAGAACATTCTAAAGAGATAAGATTTTGTCTTAATGGCAAATCAAAAGGATAAGCAAGAAAAAAGCTAACAGGCTGGTATTTTTTCCCTTTATGAAACAAAATATTCACAGAATATGTGATTTCCCAGCAAGGACTCGACACAAAACAATTGTTTTTTTCTACAAGGGATTCCAAGATGCTTTCCTTATATGGTTTGCAAAGGCAAAATTTCTATGGCATTTATAGGACATATACTTTTACAAACATCACAACGTGTACACTTTGTATTTTCGATATAAGCCTTTTGGTAAGGAGTAAAGGCAATCGCCTGGAATGGGCAATTCTGGGAGCATTTTGTGCAGCCAATGCATCTGTCTGTAACGCTATATTGAATCAAAGATTTGCATTTTTTAGCTGGACATATTCCCCGCGTATGAGCCAAAAATTCTTCTTTAAAATGGCGCAGGGAGGAAAGAACAGGATTGGGTGCTGTTTTGCCTAGTCCACAAAGACTCCCCTCTCGTATGGATTGTCCAAGAGATTCCATCTCCTGGATTTCTTCTTCTTTGGCTTTGCCTTGCGTTAGCCTTTCCAGAATCAAAAGCATTTTTTTTGTGCCAACCCGACAATAAGTGCATTTCCCGCACGATTCGCTTTGGGTAAAAGATAAAAAATATCGGGAAATTTCTACCATGCAGTCACTATCATCCAATACCACCATTCCGCCTGACCCCATGATCGCGCCATGAGAAACGAGGCTTTCGTAATCTACTGGTGTATCGGCAAGAGAATAGGGAATGCAACCGCCCGAAGGCCCGCCAATCTGGATGGCTTTGCATGTACCCTTTGCAACACCTCCTCCAATTTTTTCTACGATTTCTCTAAGGGTAATTCCCATAGGTACTTCTACGAGTCCGCCTCTAAGTACTTTGCCAGCAAGAGCAAAGGTCTTTGTACCTTTGCTGCCTTGCGTTCCTATCTGGGCAAAAGCATTGTTTTCTTGCCTTAGTATCCACGGTATCATAGCAAAAGTTTCTACATTATTGACCAGGGTAGGCTTATTTCTAAAGCCTTTTTCCGAAGGATAAGGCGGACGATAGTGAGGCATACCGCTTTTGCCTTCCAGGGATGCAATTAAAGCTGTTTCTTCGCCACAGACAAAAGCACCAGCCCCTTCTACTACCTTAAGGTCAAAAGAATGATGGCTTCCTAGAATATTTTCGCCAAGAAGCTTCTTTTCCCTGCATATTTCCAGAGCATGGAGCATTCTTTTTACAGCAAGAGGGTATTCATGGCGAATATACAAAAAACCCTGCTTTGCTCCTATGCAGTAAGAAGCCACAATCATCCCTTCAATCACTCGAAAAGGATAGGATTCCAAAATCATGCGATCCATAAAAGCACCTGGATCACCTTCATCACCGTTGCAAACAAGATATTTTTCGCTTTCAGGAGACTTGATCACATTGGCCCATTTCAAACCTGTGGGGAATCCGCCACCGCCTCTGCCCCTCAAGCCGCTTTCTTGTATCTGTTGCAAAATTTTCTGAGGATTTTTTTCTGCCAGGCATTGAGCTATGGCCTTCCATCCGCCATGTCTGGCATAATCCTCAAAATTTAGAGGATCGCTCTGCCCACAGTTTTCCAAAGCAATGTACTGCTGGCCTGAAAAATAGGATAGATCCTCGCCTGTTGTTTTGGAATAAGAATTTTTTTCTAAGGTTTGCCAGGATTCCTGGGTATAGATTTTTTCCAAAAGACCATAGCATGCGCAATAGATCCGTTTTAGCATGCCTCGTACAGGCAAATTCTGGGTCAGCAAAGAACGAACCATGTCAGGCTTAATGTTGCCATAAAAATGGCTTTTTTCCTCCATGGCAATTTCCATAGAGGGAGCGCGGTAAGAATTTCCCATACAGCCAACACTCTTTACTATTGCATCCAGGCCAAGCGAATGGATTTGCTTTTGGGCCTCTTCATAGATTGTATAAGAGCCAGATGCTATGCAGCTTGAACACAAGCAAATCCTTACTTCTGCTGCTTTATCAGAAACTTTTGTGCAAGACAGTGTGGATGATTTTTTTTTCTGCTGGCTTTCTAAAAAATCCGATAGAACCTTTCCTACTGTCTGAGGCTGGACAAATCCATAAATTTCATTATCGATCTGCACGGCTGGGGCAAGCATACAACACCCAAGGCAAGCGACTTTTTCGACAGTAAAAAGCCCTGATGAATCAGTATCTTCCTGTTTTGCTATTTTTAAATGCTCTTTAAAAGCCTGGAAAATATTTTCAGCTCCTTTTACGTGGCAGGCTGTCCCAATACAGACCTTAATCCTATGTTTTCCTGCCACTTGCTGGCGAAAGCTAGTATAAAAAGTAGCCACACTCGCCACATCTCCGTACCGAATAGAGCTAATCTGGCATAGCCTTTCTAATACAGGAAGAGGAAGATAGTGGTATTTTTCCTGGATGGCCTGGAGAATAGGGATTAAAGATTCCTTTTCTCTGCCTAGCGATTCAACTAAAGAGTCTATAAATTCAAAAGAAAAAATTTCATTCTGCGCAATCTGTGGATTGTTTATATTTGTGGAGTCCATTTTATCTCTATTCCTAAGCCGATTGTGATTAAAGCACTTCTCGCTTGCTTTGTATACAGAGTATACATCGGATTCAAAGAAATTTATCCACAGATTACATAGAATCTAACAAGTAAAATGTTTGCCAAAAAAGCAAAGATTTTTATCACGAATAAGACGAATGCTCGAATGGCACGAATAGTTTTTGTAAAATTTCAAGATTTTATCCGCGTAACCTGCGTAATCTGCGGATTATTTTATACATGATTTTTGTATGCAATATAACTGAGAACTGCTGTAGCTTTTTTCTATGATAAGCCTAAAATATTGCCCTTTTCGTCCAGATCAATATTCAAAAAGGCTGGATTAGAAGGTAGTCCAGGCATAAGCTGTATATCGCCACAAAGAGCATACAAAAATCCTGCGCCTGCGCTTGCTTTGACTTCTTTAACAGGCAGGATAAAATCTTTAGGCGCGCCTTTAAGATCAGGGTCATGAGAAAAGGAATACTGTGTTTTTGCCATACAGATTGGCAGAGAGGAAAGACCTGCTTTTTCCCATCTTGCAATTTGCTCCTTAGCCTTTTCTTCGTATTGAACGCCTGCTGCTCCATAAATTTTTGTAGCAATTGCGTAAATTTTATCCTGTATAGAAAGAGAAAGATCATGGAGAAATCTGGGAGAGCTTTTTTGATTGACTGCTTTTACAACAAGCTCAGCAAGAGAAATAGCACCAACACCACCCTGTGTGTGATGTTCGCTAATCGCGGCCCCAAAAGCCCCTGATTCTATGGATTTTTTTTGCACAAGATTCAGCTCTTCTTCTGTATCAGTAGGAAAACGATTGATAGCAACGACAACAGGGACTCCAAAGGAAGTGGCGTTCTGTATATGTCTCACTAAGTTTTCGCAGCCTTTTTCCAGGAGCGAAAGGTTAGATTTTTTGTATTCATCAGGAATGGGCCGTCCTGCTGTTACCTTTGGCCCGCCTCCGTGCATTTTCAAGGCTCGCACAGTGGCTACCATAACTACAGCATTGGGCATTTTCCCTGAATATCTGCATTTAATATCAAAGAATTTCTCCATGCCCATATCTGCCCCAAAGCCACTTTCTGTAACAACATAGTCTGCAAGTTTAAGGGCAATGTAATCAGCTACAATCGAGTTGTTCCCATGAGCAATGTTAGCAAAAGGCCCTGCATGAACAAAAGCAGCCTGTCCTTCTAGTGTCTGCATAAGATTGGGCATGATCGCATCTTTCATGAGGACAGCAGCAGCACCTGCCACGCCCAAATCTTCCACTGTAATAGGCTTATGTTCTTTATCAAAACCAACAATAGCCCTCCCAATACGACTACGAAGGTCTTTGAGATCCTTAGACAAAGCAAGAATAGCCATCAATTCTGAGGCAGGGGTTATATCGAATCCACTTTCTCTCATATATCCATCGTTGGCACTTCCCATACCAAGAATAATATTGCGCAAGGCACGGTCATTCATATCCATAACACGATGCCATTGTATATGGTAAGGGTCTATGTTAAGGCGAGGGAGGTTGCGCTTTGCCCAAAGAGCATCGCTATAGTTGCGTTCATGCATTAACCGAGCATCCAGAGCAGCCGCAATCAAGTTATGAGCAATGCTGATTGCGTGCATATCGCCTGTTAAATGAAGATTAAAATCCTCCATAGGAATCACCTGCGAATAACCACCGCCTGCAGCACCGCCTTTGATGCCAAATGTTGGGCCTAAAGAAGGCTGACGTAAGCAAACCATGGCATTGCAACCTATTCTGCCTAAGCCTTGCGTTAGCCCAACCGAAGTCGTTGTTTTTCCCTCTCCCAGGGGAGTTGGAGTGATTGCGGTAACATCAATATAACATCCGTCTGGTTTATCTTTTAGTCTTTCTAGCACATCCAGGCTTATTTTAGCCTTTTTTTCTCCATACAATATCATCTCTTTGCTTTGCAGACCTAAAGATTTTGCTATTTCTGTAATCGGTTTGATGCTTGCAGATTGTGCAATTTCAATATCGCTAGGCATAGAATTCATGATAACAACTCCTCCTCAATATCCAAGGCATTGCCCTGGTTTAGTATATAACACCATTTCAGATCGTGATTTGCAAATGCTTTCCCTATAAGAAAAGGGTGAATTTTTGTTCACCCTTTTCTTACTAAAATAAAAAAAACAAATAAAACGATGCTATTTGTTTCTACGCATCCTAAAATAAAAGCACAAACCTAAAATGCTTAAAAGAATGCTGGAAGGCTCTGGAACAGGGGTAGTCATAACAAGAGAAATATTGTCCACCATAGGATCTGTATCTGTTCCATTTCTTTCGCCTGTAAGATAAAGAGTCCCTGTTGTAGATGTAGCCACGAAAGTTTGCGAGAAAGATCTCCAGCTTCCATCTACATAATATTGCCAGAGGTTTCCATCAATCTGTACGCCAAAAGCATTAGATACAGGAGTTCCATGAGCTAAAATGTAATTTCCTGATATGGTATAGGTTGCGCCAATCACAAGGCCGCTGATACTCTGATATAAAGTAGGATCTGAGCCTAATGCTCCTCCATCGTTGATAATAAATCCACCGCCAGGATAACCACCAGATGACCTCCATCCGCCTGCGCTATCAACATTAACCCAGGTCCACCCATTGGCGTTGGAAGTAAAATGCCCATTGGTAATCAGCTCAGCGTGGGAAATACTCAACAAACACATAAAAATACAAAGAGAAATTGTGTATTTCATAGCTGTTCCTTAAAAAAAATTAAAAAAAATAAAATAGAAAAACAACAACAATACAATACAATTATGGCTTAAGTTCATTTTACAAAATCTTCGCAAAAATTCTAAGAAAAAAATAAGTATTTTTTGAGTATGCAGAGCATCAATCCAGAGAGATCGGAACTGTCAGTGCTTTGCTGTATTTTTGTAAATCCAGTAGTATACAACAGGTACGACCAAAAGAGAAAATATAGTAGATGCCACTATTCCAAAGATCAAAGCCCATGCAAGACCTGAAAATACGGGGTCAAGGGTGATAGGCCATGCGCCAACGGCTGTTGTGGCTGCGGTTAGCATAATAGGACGGAATCTGACACCTCCGCTTTTTAGGATAGCTTCTTTAAAGCCAAGCCCTTCTTCCTGGGCTGTTTTGATGAATTCAATCAGTACAATCGAATTTCTTACCACGATTCCACCCAGGGCAATCATTCCAATCATGCCTGTGGCAGTAAAGAATACAGGATTATGGAAGCCACCTACTGGATGATTGCTTACGATGTTCAAGAGATAAAAGCCTGGCATGATTCCAATGGCTGTGAGGGGAATTGCCATCATAATGATAACAGGCATAAAAAGAGAGCCTGTTTCAATTACCGTCAAGAAATAGATCCCTAAAAGGGCTATGGCAAAGGCGATTCCCAAATCGCGGAATACTGTCAGAGTGATATGCCATTCTCCTTCTCCTGCCCAATTCAAAGAAATCCCTGATGCCAGAGGATTTTTCCTGAAATGGCTTTGCAATGTCAAAATCGCTTCTGCTGGTGCTCTTCCTGCCATCTCAGCCATGACATACACAACAGGAATCAGGTTTTTATGGTAGATGCTCTTTTCATTTTTTTTCTCTACAAATTTCCCTATTTCTCCTAAAGTAACCAGCGAACCTGTTTGTCCTTTGATGTGAATTCGGGAGAGTTCCTGGATGCCTGATCTGTCTTTTCTGGGAAGAATCAGATTTAAGAGCAGGGGCTGTCTTTCTTCCAAAACATGGACATTGCCAGGCGAAGACCCGCTAAGTGCCAGACGCAGAGTCTTTACAATGCTTTCTGTATCAACGCCATGAAGGGATGCTTTTGTCTTGTCCAGCTCAAACTGGTATTCCTGATAATCCTCTTCAACCGTCCAGTCGATGTCTACCATCTTGGGCTCTTCTTCCATGCGTTTTTTTACGATTTTGGCGGATTCTATCAATTCTTGGTAGCTGTGAGCAGGCGTTCCTGTGATTTCTGCAACAACTGTTGAAATAACAGGAGGGCCTGGAGGCACTTCCACGAGCTTTATGCTTGCATTATATTCTTTGGCGATTTGCTCCAGATCCTTGCGCAGCCTGAGCAAAATGGCATGGCTTTGCTGGCTTCGCTTTTCTTTTTCTACAAGATTGACGCGAATGTCTGCCAGATGAGGTGCTTTTCTTAGAAAATACTGTCTGACAAGGCCATTAAAGTCTATAGGAGATGCGACACCTATATATGAAACAACATTCGTAACCTCTATGACTTCCACAAGATATTTTTCATAAGCATCGACAATGGCATTGGTTTGTTCCAGCGTTGTACCATCAGGCATATCAATTACAATCTGAAATTCATTCTTATTATCAAAAGGAAGCATCTTCAGGGGAACAAGACCTGTAACTGCCAGCAACCCTGAGAAAACTAAAAGAAAAAACATAGTCGCAAAAAAAGAATAGGCCATCCATCTGTGATCCAGGAAAGGGGAGGTAATGCGTTTGTAGAATCTCATGACCCAGGTTTCCTGAAGACCACCATAGCCAATGTTTTCAGAGGAATCCACCCTTCCCTGCCCATGCTTATTTTTAAGAAGCGTGTAGCTTAGCCAGGGAACAAAGGTCAGAGCGCATACAGTAGAAAAGGTTACTGTCAGGGGAACATTGATTGCCATAGGCCCCATATATGGCCCCATCATGCCTGTAATAAAAAACATGGGAAGAAAGGAAACAATGATAGTAAGGGTAGACATAATGACAGGAGGCAAAACTTCCTGGACAGCAAATAGAGTTTCTAAAAGAGGATTCTTGCGCTTTCCTGCCAGAATGTGTCTTTGGATATTGTCTACATTGGTTGTAGGATCATCTACGACAAGTCCAAGGGAAAGAATCAAGGCAAAAAGAGTTACTCTGTTGATGGTATATCCTGAAACCAGATTCACAAAAAGCGAAAGAGCAAAGCTGATTGGTACTGCGAACGAGACGACCAATGCTTCTTTCCATCCCATGCTAAGAGCCAGCAGCCCTATTACTGTAATGATAGAAAAAAACAAAGATCCTATAAGCTCATTTACCTTCTGGTCTGCTGTTGCCCCGTAGTTTCTAGTTACAACCACTTCCACATCCTGCGGTATGATGGTTTGTCTAAGTTCTTCCATCTTGGCAATAAGATTCTGCGCAACTTCAACGGCGTTTGTTCCTTTTTTCTTGGCAATCGCCAGCGTTACAGCAGGGATGCTATGCTGTGATGGTAACGGCTTTTCTGCCTGGGGGCCAAAACCAATGCGTACATAAGAATGGTTTTCGCAAGGCCCATCATATAAAGTGGCGACATCTTTTAAATGCACTGGTCTTCCATCATGAATCCCCACCACCAGACTTGTGACTTCTTCTACATTTCGCAAAAAGGGGCCGCTGTATACGCTAACCATTTTGTTGCCCCTGGCAAAAGAACCAGCAGTAAGGGAAGCATTTTGCCTGGCAAGAGCCTGGTATATTTCCAGGGGAGACAAACTATACCCAGCCATTTTTTCCACATCCAGCTCTACTCTTACTTCTCTGGATAATCCTCCGATAATCTGGGTACGAGAGATATTTTCTACAGATTCCAGCCGATTGAGGATTTCCTCTCCAATGCGCCTGAGTTCATACTCTACATTGTGGCTGTTTTGGCTTCCCTTGCGATATAAAGCAAAGGTTATAATGGGAACATCGTCTATCTCTATAGGCTTTACTACCCAGGAAGTGATACCAGGGGCAACCAGATCAATATTCGATTGGATTTTGTTATATAGCTTTACCAAAGAACGCTCTCGATCTTGCCCAACATAAAAACGCACGGTGACAACTGCCATATCTCTCCGAGAAGCAGAATAAACATACTCTACACCATCTATCTGCCATAAAAGTTTTTCCAGAGGGTTGGCAACCAGGCATTCTACTTCCTTAGCATTTGCACCAGGATATTGCACGAAAATATTGGCAATAGGCACAACAATCTGAGGCTCTTCTTCTCTAG
The DNA here is from genome assembly GCA_013359215.1 of Candidatus Brocadiia bacterium. GTDB lineage: Bacteria > Planctomycetota > Uabimicrobiia > Uabimicrobiales > JABWCH01 > JABWCH01. The sequence continues at coordinate 29,718 of JABWCH010000033.1, forward strand.
GGGTCATGATGATAGCACCAATTCCCATAGCAATAGCCAGACTGATGAAAATCAAGGCATTATAGCCTGTCAAAAATTTTTCTACAACTTTGCCAATAAAACCAAACTTTTCGTTCATGGTTATTGCTCCCTTAATAAGGCAATGTTTTCTCCAGGATTCAGCCCTGAAAGCACCTCGATCTGGCTGCCGCGAGTCTTGCCCAGAGTAACGAAACGCTTTGACCATTTCTGGCTGGAGGACTTTGCATATACGCTGGTAAACTGACCAATGCGCATGATACAGGATGTTGGAATAAAGATCCTTTCTGTTGCTGCGAGTTCAACGAACATCTTTCCAAACATACCAGGATACATGCCTTCTTGATGGGAAATTTTTAGCTTCACAAGGAAAGTGCGGCTTACAGGATCAGCGGAAGGAATGGCTTCTATGGCTTCTCCTTCTCCTTTATATCCAATAGAATCAATGGATATAGTATACTTTTGGTTCAATACAATTCTACCTCTCAGAGATTCGGGAATTCTAGCTTCGAGTTGCAATTCCTGTGGTTTATGAAGCACAAGGAGTGTTTTGCCAGGCCAGGCAAGATCTCCAGGCTCAACATGCTTTTCTGCTACAACAGAGGAATCGGGAGCATAGATTTTGGTATACCCTAGGGCAATCTGCGCCTCCTTTACAAACTGCTGTCCTTGCGCCAGCCTTGCTACAGAACCTTCGATTCCCAGCCGCGCCTGTTCTACTCCTGCCTGTGCGGACTTTAGTACCTCTCCTGATCCAGACAACTGGGCTTTGGCACTTTCTACGCCTAATCGCGCCTGTTCCAAAGCTGCTTTGGCTTGAATGTATTGTGATTCTGCTTCTTCAAAGTCTTTCTGGGTTGCAGCTCCCTGGCTGCGGAAGTTCTTGATTCTTTCATACTGAGCTTCTGTTTTCTTGAGATTTGCCTGAGCGGATTGAAATTGTTGCTCAGATTGAGAAAGAGAAGACTGGGCTGAAGAATGCTGGTATTGGGTTCTTGTAAAATTTGCTTGCGCTGCTATGGACATCTGGATTGCCTGCTGGCGATAGGCTTCTGCCATTTCCACGGACTGTCGTGCCTGCTCCAGCTTTACGGTAAATTCTTCATCTGCTATCTGCAAAAGCAAATCGTTTTTGTTGACAGAATTGCCTTCTTTGTAATTTACAGAAGAAACAACTCCTCGGATCTGAGAAGAGATTACGATTCTTTTTTGCGAATTTACTGTACCAATGGCTTCATAGATTTCAGGAATAGCGGCACTTTGAACTTTATATTCTCCTGCAATATTCGAAGGAGTGTCATAGACACGCTCTACAGTACCAGGCGCAAGAGTACTACTAAAAACCCCTGTCATCCATGCTATAAACACAATCATGCCAAAAACAAGCGATACGCCAATAAATGCTTTTGATTTTTTCATTGATTTTCTCCTTGCAACTCCCGTGCGCATTGACCACACAATCCAAGAGACTTTCCAACAGATGCTTTTGCCTTCTTGATGTCATATCGAGCCGATGTTAGCAGAAAGCGGCTGTTTGTCAAAGCAAGCTCTGCATCCAGATATTTTGTAATGGTAGCACTTCCTCCTTCAAACTGTTTTTTTACTAAAGATAAGTTTTCCTGGGCTTCCTCTACTGCGATGCTCATCACCTTTTCTCTTTCCTGGGCTTCCTGGTAATTACGATAGCTTCCACTTACTTCATGCTCAATCATAAGAGTGGTTTTACGGTCCATTGCCAGCATTTCTTGCAAAAAGGCTTTCGCACTTTTTTCTTTTCCCCTTGCCAGAAAACCATCGAAAAAACGCCAGGACAAAGCCAATCCCATCTGCCAGTTGTCTCGGTTGCTGCTGTATTTCATATCTCTGTCTTCAAAGGAATAGGAGGCGAAAAGCTCTAAATCAGGAGCATAATCTCCTTTTGCTATGTCCAGACCATAGCGTGCTGCAATGATGCTGTTTCTGGCTTGTTTCAACTCAGGGCGGTTTCCCAGGGCAAAAACAATGCCTTCCTGGGAATTCTGAGGAAAGCTTGTAGGATTCCAGTCTTGCTCCATAAGCTCTATTTCCTGGCCAGGAGAAACGCCCATCATATAGAGAAGTGCCTCAAGAGCTAATTGATAGCGATTTTTAGCTTTGATAACATTCTCGTTTGCCTGAGCCAGTCTGACTTTCAAAGCAAGCACGTCAGACTTTAGCGCACTGCCGCCCTGATACTTGACCGTTGTTTCTTCCAACTGGGATTGGACAGTCTGAACAGATTGCTCTGTTATTTGTATAAACTGTTTTGCTGCAAGAGCATCGTAAAAAGATAAAATAATAGCATCCACCAGAATGTTGGTAGCAGCGTCTTTCTGGTTTTGGGCAATCGCAACTCCCATATCTGCTACTTTTTTCTGGAGCAGAGAAGTTCCTGCCAGGTTAAAGCTATAGCCAGCCCGTATTCCAAGCTGAGAGCTTCCAAAATCCCCTGGTTTGTTCAGATCTCCCTGCAATTGAAATTTATGCTGCTCTAGCTTGGTTGCAAAATAAGTCGCAGGAGAATCAGCATGGAAATATCCCCACCGTAAATCCACAACAGGCATAAGATAAGCCTGGGCCTGAACCAGAAATCCTCTGGCTTTTTCTATTCGATATGACATAGCCTCTAAATCAGGGCTGCCCTTAAGCGCAGTGCGGATGGAAGATGTAATGTCCATTTGCTTTTCCATTTTGCTCTGCTTCTCCCCTTTTCTTAAAAAAACAGGAGAATATTCGCTATATATTTTTTCATATTCTGGCTTTTGCCATACGGTCGAGCAGCCCGTAAACAAAAACACTAAAAAAAATAAATAAACTTTGCACATAGCATGTTTTTCCTAATAAAATTGCGATATGATTTATCCGTAATATGATAAAACGCTTATTGACTTAGCTCCTAATTTTAAAATCACGAATGGACGAATAACACGAATAAGATAATCTATTCGTGCTATTCGTCCATTTACAAAATTCGCGATAAAATATTTTTCTGATGTATCCAGATTAGGAGCTAAATCCATAAGCATTTATGATAAAACAAAATCTGTGTTGGCAATGGATTGAGAAGTGCAGAAGTCAAGTTCGATCTGGCCTTCCTGGTATTCGTTGAGTGGTTCATGGTGTAGGACAAATCGGCCTGAAATTTTCACAGGGTCAGCTTGAGATGTGCGAAAGGGCCATAGCTTGACCGTAATTTTAAACTGCTTTATTCCCAGATCTGCATAGTGGACACTCCATTTTCCTTGCATGCAAAGAATGTGATCCTGAATATCCCCTTCCAATATACCAATTCTGTGCTTTGTAGAAGAAGGCGAATTCAAAAGGCACATGAAAATTTCCTGACCCGTCTTTTCGTCACGCACAGAATTCAGCCAGACATATAGCTTTATCGGCCATCGGCCACCATCGGGAAGGCTGAATCCTTTCCAAAGACCTCTGTATCCTTGTTTTCTGAGCATCTTCCAGTTCATTACAAGCCATGGATCTTTAGAAGAAAACTGGTTCACAGATCGATAGTGAGGGTTTTGCTCAAAGCTCAGTATGTAACCCCTTTGCGAAACCTGCTCTGGGAAAGTGAGATGGCAAGCATGGTCTTCTGCTGTTTCTTTGTATTTTAAAAGCTTGTGGCGTATCCTCAAGATTGTGCCTCGGATTGACCCTGCTGAACTTTCTATTCCTTGCTTTTGTAAGTATTCGCAAATATCTTTTGTGCTAGAAAATTCCTTTTGGATGGATTTGTTTCCCAAATATTCTATGACCAGCCTTTCTATATGTGTTTTCATAAAATAGTGCTGGATAACATACCGTAAAATTTCTTCCTGCGTTTCTAACGTTAGCTTCATTTCGTTATTTTCCCGTTTGTGTTAGTAACGTATTAGTTCGCCCGTAGCATCTGCAAAAGTATATCAACTAGTCGATTGCTAATTATAACAAAGCGTTATAGCATATACAAGTGTTAAAAAATAGATCTAAGGTGCTTGCAAAAAATAATTGCCCAAAGTGCGAAATAAAAAGGCCAGGGCAACAATCCACAGCTTTCAATTTAAGGAAAAGGCAATTTTATGTCTGAGAATAGGCTAGATCCAGAAACCTTGCAAGAAGTGATAGACACATTGAAAAAATTTTCGATAAAGCACTTTCCCAAAGAAAAAAGATTGGAATGGGATAAAAGGGATTTTTTCCCTGAAGAGCTTGTCCGAAAGATGCTATCTCCTGATTTAGGACTCCATCTTCTATTTTTGCCAGAAGAATACGGAGGATTAGGGGGCGGTGCTTATGATATTTACCGTGTTTCTGAGGAAATGGCTAAAATTGATCTGGGTATGGCTACTGCTTTTCTCGCGATTTCTTTGGGTACTGATCCTTTAAGGGTAGGCGGAACGCCAGAGCAGAAAAAACAATGGATGACGAGAATTGCAGAAGAAGGGCTTATTGTTGCTTATGGTGCTACAGAACCAGGGGCAGGAAGCGATCTAGCTTCTTTAAAAACCCATGCAGAGCCTGTCTATGAAGGCGAAAACAAGATTGCCTATCGGTTGTCTGGAGTCAAGCAATTTATTACCAATGGCAGTGTAGCCGACATCTATTCTATTCTGGCTGTAACACCAGGAGGCCCATCTTTCTTTATTGTAGAAAAAGGGACTCCTGGGTTAGGCTATGGGAAAAAAGAAGAAAAGCATGGAATCCGTCTTTCCAATACATCGCAGGTGGTTCTGGACAATGTTTTAGTGCCAGCAGACCAGCTTATTGGTATTCAGGAAGGGCAGGGAATATCCCAGGCTGTATCTGTTTTTGGATATACGAGGCTTATGGTAGCAGCCTTTGGCCTTGGGGGAGGAGAGGCAGCCCTGGCTTGCGCTATAGATTATGGTAAACAAAGAGAGCAGTTTGGGAAAGCCCTTGTTGAAATGCAAGGCTATACGCATAAGCTGCTCATCCCTAATGCTATCCATCTGGAAGCAGCACGAGCTTATATCGAAGAAATCGCCAGCCGCCTGGATGCAGGCGAATCAGGATTAGAGACCGAAGGGGCTATTGCCAAATTGTTTGCCACAGAGGCAGGCAACAGGGCTGCCGATGCTGCTATCCAAGCGCATGGCGGTTATGGCTACACTCATGAATACGAGGTAGAAAAGATCAAACGCGATGTGCGCATTACCACGATTTATGAAGGCACAAGCGAAATCATGCAGCAAACTATTGCCAAAAGCCGATGGGCTAAATTTCTCCAGACTAAAGGCGGCTTTTATGAAAGAATCGCAAAGGAAATGGACGAAATCGCCCAACAAGTGCCTGGCTTGGGAACTCATTCGCTTGCCACAAGCATCAGGATTTTTCTGATTGCGATGGAATATATCCGTGAAAAACGCCTTACGAGAGAGCAATATATTCTTTTTCAGATGGCAGACATGATTGCTTTCTTAGAAACAGCAGCCGCTTTATGTCGTAAATCATGGCATTTGCAAAAAATACCCTCTGCCTATAGTTCTTATCTGAAGTCAGTATCGCAGATTTATACGGCTGAAGTTCTTGCCATGGTATCCCAGAATGCCTTTTTTTATCTTACTGCCTTTGGCGCATCCCACCAATCGGATGTACAAAAGCTCCATGAGGCTTGCTATCCAAAGGAAACCGCTGGATGCTATCTTGGCTTGAGCCAGGCCATGAGTCTTGCAGGCGCGTATCTTGTAGGATGATTTGTTGTTAACGCGGTTTTTTCAAAAACCTGCCAGAAGTGTGGTTAAAACTTTTTTTTATAATAGCAAAGGAGTTCACTATGGAAATGGAAATGGAAAAATTCTTTTTATCTCAAGAAAATTCATCAGGATATGGTATCGATTTTTCTAATATCTGGAATGCTCTTTTCGAATGCTCTTTCTGGAATGAAGACAATCTTTGCAATATGAATGAATCATAGGAAGGTTTGAAATATGGAGATAGTTGGAAAAAGAGAAATGCCGTCTTACGATGATGTCGCTATCATTGGCATGGGCTGTGTGTTACCTGATGCTATGGATGTTCTTTCTTTTTGGAATAATGCCAGCCAGGGCAAAAATTCCATCACAGAAGTTCCGCCCGAAAAATGGCTTGCAGAAGATTACTATCATCCTGACCCTAAAATGCCAGGAAAAAGCTATTGTAAAATCGGCGGATTCGTCCGAGGCTTTTCGTTTCCAGGGCTGGAGTTTGGTATACCGCCTAAAGTCTGCGAAACCATAGATGAAACACAAAAATGGGCTTTGAGCGCGGCCAAGCAGGCTCTTATGGATTCAGGTTATCTTCATAAACCTTTCCCCAGAGAAAGAACTTCTGTTATCATTGGCAATGCAATTGGTGGAGAAAAAAGAGTCAAAACAATTTTGAGCGTTTCCTTTCCTGAATTTGCCAGAGCCATGAAAAAAACGCCAGAATTCCAGAAGCTTTCTGGCTTAGAGCAAAAGCAATTTCTGGAAAATTTACAGGCTCTTTATCAAAGCCAGTATCCTGCTGTTACAGAAGATACCATGCCAGGGGAATTGGCGAATATCATCAGCGGGAGGATTGCCAATGTATTCAATCTGGGAGGAGCAAACTTTACTACAGATGCTGCTTGCGCTTCTTCCCTGGCAGCCATACAGGCATCCGTTCAAGGATTGCAGGCACACAATTTTGATATGGCAATCACAGGCGGATCAGACCAAAGCATGAGTCCAGACACCTATATCCAGTTTTGCAAAATTGGTGCTTTGTCTGGTGATAGGAGTTGCCCTTTTGATGTATCGGCCAATGGCTTTGTTATGGGCGAAGGTTCTGTGATCTTTGTTCTAAAAAGGCTAGGCGATGCAGAGAAAGACGGGGATCGCATATACGCTGTAATCCGCGCTATAGGCAGTTCAAGCGATGGAAAAGGAAAAGGCATCACAGCTCCCAATAAAAAAGGCCAGGTGTCTGCTATTCAGAGAGCCTATGCAATGGCAGGGATATGCCCCTCCACCATAAGCATGATTGAAGCTCATGGCACGTCAACCATCCTTGGCGACTTTTGCGAGGTGCAATCCCTCAAGGAAGTTTTTGAAACCTTTTCCTTGCCCAAAGAAAGCATTGCTCTTGGCTCTGTGAAGTCTCAGATAGGGCATCTCAAAAGTGCAGCAGGCGCGGTTGGCGTTCTTAAGGCGACACTGAGCCTGCATCATCGTACTCTTTTACCATCTATCAACATAAAACAAATCAACCCTAAGCTAGAGCTGGAAAAAAGTCCCTTTTTTGTCAATACTTTAGCCCAACCTTGGGAAAAATTCCCCAATTCCATGAGAAGAGCAGGCGTGAATTCTTTTGGATTTGGGGGAACAAACTTTCACCTGGTGCTGGACGAATACCAGGGTTCTGACAAAAAAGAAAGCAGCAGAAAGCAAAAAAACGATCAGGATATTCTGGATGCGCATCCCAGGAATCAAGATATTCCCAGGCAAAAGCAAACCCGTTTGCCTCAGAATATCTTGGTTTTAGGAGCGCAGAACCAAAAGGATCTTCTGGGTCGGCTACGAAGTACTGTCTTTGAAGAAAAAAATATTCCTGCTTTGCCTTTCCGAGAAGATTTATCCGCGCCTTTCCGCATGGCTATTAGTTTCCAGGATGAGAAAGAGCTAAAATCAAAAGCAGAAAAGATATCCTCAGCCTTGATCCAAAGAGAAGAAAAGCTCATTCTGGCACTTCAGAACCAGGGCGTATTTTTGGGCGAAGGTAAGCCTGGAAAGATTGCCTTTCTTTTCCCAGGTCAGGGATCGCAATACCTGAATATGGGAGAAAAACTTCGGAATCAATATCCGACAGTAGCCAGAGTCTTTGAAGAAGCGGATAGCATCATGGCATCCCGATTGGACAAAAAGCTCAGCGAATATATCTTTATTCAAGATAAATCCCCTGAAGCAATCCAAATAGCCGAGGAAAATCTTAAGTTCACCAGGATCACCCAGCCTGCCATTCTCGCTGTGGATCTTGCAATATGGAAGCTTTTGGAAGAATTTGAGATACGCCCTGACATGGTGATTGGGCATAGTTTGGGAGAATATGCAGCCCTGGTAGCCTCTGGGATTCTTTCTTTTGGTGATGCGCTTATTGCTGCAAGTGGAAGAGCTAAAGAAATGAGCGATCTGAGAATTGATGATACAGGCATTATGGCATCTGTTTTTGCCAGCCCTTCCCAGATTGAAGCTGTTTTAGCAAAAATAAAAGGCTATATATCCTTAGCCAACATCAACAGCCCATCCCAGATAGTCATTGGAGGAGAAACCAAAGCAGTCGAGGATGCTCTTCTTCGTTTTAAAGAAATGGGGATTCATACAGTAAAGCTCTCTGTTTCCCATGCTTTTCATACCAAAATCGTATCGCCTGCTGCACCTAGATTGCGCAAGATCTTGGAAACCATGGAAATTCAGTATCCCAGGCTTCCGATTGTTAGCAATGTGACAGGCAAATTCTATCCAGATCAAAATAGCGATAAGAGCAGAATCCTGGATTTGCTTGAAGAGCAGATCACCAGCCCTGTCCAGTTTATCCAAGGCATTGAGACTCTGTATGAACAAGATGCCAGAATTTTTGTGGAAGTTGGCCCAAAAAAGGCTTTGAGTGGGCTGGTAAGCGATATTTTAGGAAAGAAAAATCATGTTGCTATCTATTCTAACCATCCTAAAAAAGATGATATAACCGCCTTGAATGATCTTCTTGCTGCTCTTTATGCTCAAGGTTATGGGCTTGCAAGAGAACGCCATGAGGAAATCCGCCTCTATCAACAAAATGCAGTGCATCCTCAATCTTATAAAGAAGAGGAAAACATCAACTCTATATCAGGAGACTTTTTAAGTATGCAAGACAAAAGATACCTGGAACTAGGCCAGGCCGTCGGCCATTTTTTGGAGCAAATGAATTTGTTCCAGGCCAAAGCATCACCATCTTTTTCTTTGCCACCTGCCCCCGCGCCCAAACCAGAAGAACCTTTGGTCATCAGTGGAATTTCTCTGGGGCTGCCTGGGCAAGGCCGAAGTATCTTTGCTGAGGAAAATTTCCAGCGCATCTTTGCAGGGCAAAATTGTATTGAGTCCCTTTCTCTGGAAGACAGACGTAAGATGTCCAGCAAGAATATCACCAGGCTGGTCAAACAAAACAATAGCGATCCAAAGATGGAAACTCTTTCTTCTGAAGATGATATGATACATCTTGCAGGGCTAAGTGGACAATTCGACCTGGAAAAGGAATTTGGGATACCCCAGGAAATAGTAGAATCCATGAACTCCACAACGCAGCTATCTGTTGCTGCTGGGATTCTGGCTCTGCGTGATGCTGGTATTCCTTTGATCCGCCATTACCATACAACGCAAAATGGCCTAAAATTGCATAACCACTGGGGTTTACCCAAAGAAATGGGCGAAGAAACAGGCATTGTCTTTGCCTCTGCTTTTGCAGGGCAGGAAAGCCTGGCTGAAGAAATCCAGAAATCGGTTTCTTCTCAAAGTCGAGAAAATATATTGCATCGAATGGAAAGCCTTTGGAAAAATACAAGCCGCGAAGTGCAAGGGACTTCTCTGGGTTCTGAAATCAGGAATTGGATAGAGCAAATGAAAAGAGAAGAGCCTTATCAATTCCATCGCAAATTTCTCTTGCGGATTTTACCCTTGGGATGCGCACAGCTTGCAGAATGCATCCGCGCTTATGGCCCCAATACCCATATCAATTCAGCCTGTGCCTCCACTTCCGTTGCCCTGGGCATAGCGCACGACTGGATTAGAATGGGAAGATGCAAAAGGGTTATTGTGGTTGCAGCCGACAACCCCACAGGCGAATCTATCCGTGAATGGCTTTTAAGCGGCTTTTTATCTGTAGGTGCTGCCAGTGCAGAAAAGCTTGTAGAGCTTGCCGCGCTTCCTTTTGATCGACGGAGAAATGGCTTGATTGTAGGCATGGGTGCTGTATCTCTGGTTTTAGAGCATCCAGAAGAACTCAGAAAACGAGGAATGCGTGGTGTAAGCGAGCTTCTGGGGATTGACTATTGCAATAGTGCCTTTCATGCTACAAGACTGGATGTAAATCATATTAAAGGGGTTTTCAACAAATTCATGGCAAAAATGGAACAGAAATACAATATAAATCGCTTCCAGATAGCCCATGAAACCATGTTCATGTCTCATGAAACCTATACTCCTGCCAGAGGAGGAAGTGCCTCGGCTGAAGTGGAGTCTTTGCGAAGCGTGTTTGGGGATAAGGCGAATCATGTTGTGATAGCGAATACCAAAGGCTTTACAGGACATGCTATGGGGGCTGGAATCGAAGAAGTTGTCACTGCAAAAGCCTTACAAATCCAGGAAATTCCTCCCATTGCCAATTTTAAAGAACCTGATGCAGAGCTTGGCAGCCTGAACCTTTCTCAAGGGGGACGCTATCCCATTCAATATGCTCTGAAATTTTCCGCAGGGTTTGGCTCTCAGGCAGCTCTTGCCTTATTCCGCAGAATCGAAGGGAGTCAAGTCCGAATCGAAAGCACAAAAGTTTACGAAAAATGGCTTCAAAGCATTTCCCAGGAACACAGCCCAGAGCTGGAAATTGTCCAGAATACCCTTCGTATCAGACACCAAAAGGCTATTTCTGTGCAAAAAGAAATGCCCAAGGCGAATCAGGAAAGCCAAACCAAAAGGCAAGAAGCCTCTGAAGCTAAAAACAATAAGCCTGTCCTATCTCAGGATTCTGTAGAATGGGAAATACTCAACCTCGTAGCCGAAAAAACAGGCTATTCTACAGATATGCTAGAATTGGATTTAGATATGGAAGCGGATTTAGGCATTGATAGCGTTAAGCAAGCAGAAATCTTTGCTATGATTCGGGAACGCTACTCCTTGAGCAAAAAAGAAAACCTACAGATGCGCGACTATCCTACATTAAAGCAATTGATTGGCTATGTGAAGGAAAACCAGCAGATTCAAACCACAAAACCAGCTTTGAATTTAAAGCCTGTTTTGGAAAAAAGCAATGTTCAGGACAAATCTTTTTTACAAGATTCTGTAGAATCTGAGATTTTGAATCTTGTGGCTGAAAAAACAGGGTATCCTGCAGAAATGCTGGAGCTGGATCTGGATATGGAAGCAGATCTGGGCATTGATAGCGTAAAGCAGGCAGAGATTTTTGCTACGATACGAGAGCGTTATTCTTTAAGCAAAAAGGAAAACCTACAGATGCGCGATTATCCTACATTAAAGCAATTGATTGGCTATGTGAAAGAAAATCGCTTGTCTGCTGAAGTATCTATTGTTAAGCAAGAACCATCCCTGGATTTGTCTGAAAAACAGAAGCTAGAAACAGACATACAAAGGATGTCTCTAAAAGTTGTGCCAGACCCCATCCTAAAAAAACGGACGGATTTTTCATGGCAAAATCGAACTGTGCTAGTAGTTGCCGATGATGAAAGAGGCGTATGTCAGTTGCTTTCGGAAAAGATCATACAGGAAGGTGCAAAGGTTGTTGTTCTTGCTGAAAAAAATATTTCTGATTCCGCAAGATTGTATTTCCGCAAAGCAAACTTGGACGATTTGCAGGGTTTACAATCTTTATGCTCATCTCTGCAAGAGGAATTTTCTGACATTTCAGGAATCATCCATCTTGCTGGCTTGAGCAAAGAGCCTGAAATGAACTCGCTGGATATGGATTCCTGGAATCGGGAAATCCGCTGTAGAGTAAAATCGCTCTTCGTGGTTGCTCAGTCTATGCAAAAGAGCATGGAAGAAAGACAAGGATTCCTGGTAAGTGCTTTGTGTATGGGCGGTAGCATGGGTATTGATTCTTTCTCTGCTCCAACTCCCATAAGCGGAGGGATTTCTGGGTTAACCAAGGCTCTTGCAAAAGAAATGCCCCAGGTTTGTGTGAAAGCATGCGATTTTGAAGCCCAGGCATCTTCTTCTATGATAGCTGAGACATTGCTAAAAGAGATTTGCCATGGCGATGCTAAGACAGAAATATGCTTTCCTGGCGGCATCCGTAGCACAGTGCAGGTTATTCCTTCACCCCTTTATCCTGGGAAAAGCACGAACATCTCACTGAATCAGGAATCTGTGTTGATCATCACAGGCGGAGCGCAAGGGATTACCTCGGAAATCGCCAAAGATCTGGCACGAGAGTTTAAGCCCAAAATGCTACTTTTAGGGCTTGTCAGCCTTCCTGAAAACATCCAGAAATTTGCGTCTTTTAGCGAAAGCCAATGGTCTGAGTTTAAGCTGGAACTTCATGAATCTCTTCGCCAGCAGCAAGGTCGAGTGACCCCTGTTATGCTGGAAAAAGAGCTTTCGCGCTATACCAGGGCTGCGAGTGCTTATAAAAACATAAAAGAAATCGAATCCCTTGGTTCTACAGTATCCTATCGCTCTTGTGATGTAACAGATGAGGATGCTGTAAAAAAAGCAGTTTCAGAAGCTGTTTCTTTATATGGTAAAATAGACTGCATCATCCATGGCGCAGGAATCGAAGAAAGCAAGACTCTAGCCAATAAGAAGCTGGATATGTTCCACCTTGTTTTTGATGTAAAAGCCAATGGATGCTTTCATTTCATGAGGCATGCACAAAACTTCGGACTACGCTCGCTTGTCCTTCTTTCTTCTGTTGCTGGGCGCTTTGGAAATATTGGGCAAACAGACTATTCGGCTGCAAATGATTTGCTGAACAAATATGCAGCCTGGATCAATGAAAACCTTCCTGGGATAAAAGCCATATCCATTGATTGGACAGGATGGGCGGGAGTGGGGATGGCTACAAAAGAAAACACAAAGAAAATTTTCGAAGAAGCGGGAATCACGCTCATACCCTTAAAAATAGGGGCTTCTATGGTAAAAAAAGAAATTCTCTATTGTGGAAGGGAATCCGAAATTGTTGTTGCTGGAAATCTAGGATTTTTAGACAGACACCACCAGGTTGTTTTATCCCATCCAGAGGTTCAGGCAAAAGAAGTCCAGGAAAGTATCTCTAACAAGAGAGAACATTTCCCCTTTCTAAGCAATGTGTCTTCTTATCATGAAAACCATTATCTGGAAGTCAAGAGAGAACTCAGGATGGAGCAGGATAAATACTTAAAAGACCATGCAGTTGAAGGAACTCCTCTGTTTCCTGGAGTTATGGGACTGGAAGCCTTTGCTCAAGCAGCCTGCCTTTTTTGTCCAGGTCTTTCCGTAGTGGCTATGGAAGAGATCCGCTTCAACAAAGCTCTGAAAATTTTCAAGGAAAAACCTGTAGAGATGAGGATCATTCTGGAGTCTATGGACGAATTCCCTGACCAAAGAAGGCTGAAAGCAAAGCTAGTTTCTGATTTCATAAATCATGAAGGTCAAAAGCTAGGGGAAACCCGAACCCACTTTGAAGCGATTGTGGTTATGGGGCAGCCCCAGGGCGCACCTAATAAGCCTGCTTTGATTGTACATGAGCAAGGGAGTCCTGATATGAATAAAGAAAAGATCTATCAGATCCTTTTTCACGGCCCTTTATTCCATGTTTGCGAAAACATATACCACGATAAAAACAGAGGAATCCTCGCGAAAATGAACCTCAGCCAGAATTCCTTGTTCAAGGATACAAATCCTGTCTGGAATATCCAGCCTTTGCAAATCGAACTAGGATTCCAGGCCGCTGGACTTTATGAATACCTCAACAATAAACGCTTTGGGCTTCCTTATATGGTGGATAAAATCCATTTTTATAAACAGCCTAACGCCCCATCACAGGATATTCATGCTGTTGCCATCCCTGCACCAGAAGATGAATCCCGATTCAGCGTAGAAATACGAAACCAGGAAAGCGTCTATATCGAAATCCAAGGCTATCGGACAACACCTATGCTGTAAGCTATTCTTAGAGAGAAATACACAATAAAAAGGCTTTTTAGGGGTGAATTTTTGCAAAAATTCCCTCCTAAAGAAAAATCTTTTTGCCTAACTCTTATTTTATAATTATAATGCTTCTTTATTTTCGGTTTTCCATTTGCAGCTTTTAATTTCTTCATAAAGGGAATATTATGCAGAGCAATCCTGAAAAAAAGAAGCAATGGCTTTCTGTGGAAATTGTCCCAGGGGTTTATCAAAGGTTTTCTGTAGAAAAAGAAATGACAATCGGCAGGGAAGAAAGCAATGGCATTTTTCTCAATGCTCCGAGCGTTTCAGGAAAGCATGCTGCTGTTGGCATAGAAGGAAACCAGGCTTGGATACAAGACTTAGAATCTACCAATGGCACTTTCATAAACCAGGTGCAGATTAAAAGGCAATACCTTAAAGACCAAGATTGCATCAAGTTAGGCGAAGCAAGAATGGTTTTTGAAGAAGAAAATCCAGAAAGGAAAAATTCTTGGATAAAGAAAACAGGGGATGTTTTTCTTGATAAGGCAGACAATTTTTTATCACAGCAAAAGCATGTTCTGATTAGATTTTTCCCTGCTGTACTAGCCTCATCCTCTTCCCCAATCCAGATACTTTTTTCTTCTGTTCCTGCCAGGGATTTGCCTGATGCTATGGAAGTACGAGAATCTTGCGCCATTCTGGAAGAAAGCCATGGAAATATCAGAATTATGCCTGTATGTCCTGGCTGTCTTGTGAATCCGCCTTTCCAGGATATACAGATAGGGGAAACACCAGCCAAAAGAGAATTTTGGATCACGCCTTTAAGCCAGGAAGGAAAGGTAAATGCTTCCTTGCATTTTATACATAAAGAGAAAATTTTAAAAATAAGCAAAATACCGTTTTCTGTTTTACCGCTATATCTGCACAGGATTTTTTTTGCTCTTGCCTTATTTCTTCCGATAGCGGGAATTCTATTGGATTTGCCAGCCATTTCCCTAAACCGCAACCTCCCCCAGTTGGTTTATTCTATGGTTTTTTTTATAAGAATGCTAGGTGGGCCTTCTGTATGTGGTTTTCTTGCAGGAACATTGTGTTTGGGAATGGGATTTGCTTCCTTCTGGCGTGGGAAAAAAAAAGGTTATTGCCTGCTCCAGGAAGAACTTTCTGTTTAGGGCACGATGATCCGTGCCCCTTGCTGTTTATTTGATGCTCTCTGCTGTTGTCTTGACTTCTTTTCTGAAATCATCCAATTCTTTTGGCAAAACTTTATTATCTTCAAAGATTTTATGGATTTGCTCTTGCAGCTTGACAAAAGCCCCTTGCCATTCTTTTGTCGGGGCTTCGCGGTAGGCATCGACCAGCACTTTAAAGGATGTAAAAACTTCTTCTGCGGTTGCCTGTCCCTCTGTGCCAGGATGATAATACTCTGGTGATGTCATAACATAGGAAAGCCTTTTAGCATAAAGCTCTAAAGCGTATGATGTTACAAGATCTTTTTTCCAATAGAAAAAACCTGTTGACATAGCCAGGAGAAGCAATAAAACTAAGAATAAAAGCCACAAATAACCAAGAAAACCGCGTTTTTTCTTTTCTTTTTGTTCTTCGGAAGATTTTTTGCTCATGAATTGCCCTTTTACAAAATGGATAAAAAAATGAATCTCTTACAAGATTTAAATCGCCCTCAAAAACAAGCTGTTTGCCATCAGGATGGGCCTTTGCTAGTGCTGGCTGGACCAGGAAGTGGGAAAACAAGGGTTATTACCCAGCGCATTGCTTATCTTATTTCGCAGGGAGTTCCCTCGGATCGTATACTGGCTTTAACCTTTACAAACAAAGCAGCTCAGGAAATGGCACATCGTGTTTCTTCTTTGACTTCAGGCTTTTGCCATACATGGGTATACACATTTCATGCCTTTTGTGCCAGGATTTTACGACAAGAAGGCGAAGTGCTAGGATATACATCGCAGTTTAGCATATTTGATACCGATGATCAAAAACGGGCTATAACAAAAATTTTAGACAGCATGAGCCTGAAATCCACTATGACTGCAACCGATGTACTCCACAAAATAAGCTACTACAAAAATCACTGCATATACCCTGATCAAATTCCTTCTGAAAATGATTATACTATTAAAATTATCCAAAAAGCATATATTCTTTATCAAGAATTCCTTAAAAAAAACAATGCTATGGATTTTGATGATTTGCTCTTAAAGACACTGGAGCTATTTACCCATTATAAACAGGTTCTTCAGTACTATCAAGAGAAATTTCTATATATTTTAGTGGATGAATTTCAGGATACCAATTTGCCCCAGTACATGATCGCCAGGCATCTTGCCTCTGAGCATCAAAATATATGCGCTACAGGCGACCCTGATCAGTCTATCTATTCCTGGCGTGGTGCTAATATTAGAAATATTCTGAATTTTGAAAAGGATTTTCCTGATGCTGTTGTTGTGAGGCTAGAGCAAAACTATCGTAGCACGAAGTATATTCTGGAAGCAGCCTCCAGCGTGATTTCCTGCAATACCATGAGAAAAGAAAAAAAATTGTGGACAGAAAAACAAGAAGGAAGCCGACTTAAGCTTGTGCGAACGTTCGATGACAATGAAGAAGCAGAATGGATTTGCAGGGATATAAAAAAGCGACTCCAATCGAATTTGTCTCTGAATGACATTGTTATCTTTTATCGCATGAATGCACAAAGCCGCGCCATAGAGACAGCCTTGAGAAACCACGCTATAAACTACCAAATTGTAGGGGGAACAGAATTCTATCAAAGGGCTGAAATTAAGGATATCCTGGCCTATCTCCGAATTTTGGTCAATGAACGCGATGAAGTTTCTTTGCTTCGTATTTTAAATGTCCCGCCTAGAGGGTTGGGCAAGACAGCTTTTGCTTTTTTAATGCAAACCGCACAAGAACACAATCTTACCCTAATGCAGGTAATTCGAAATGACAGATTCCTAGAGGAACTTTCCAAAAAGGCCAAGGCATCCTTGTGGAATTTTATGCGCATGATCGATGATTTCAAAAAGCAGATTTCTCTTCCCTTGTCTAAGCTAGTGGAAAGCATTATCATTCAATCAGGATATATGCAGTACATACAGCAAAAGGATGTGAAAAAAGATGAGGATAGGGCGGAAAACGTCCAGGAATTTCTTGCCTCTGTCCGCGAATATGAAAAGCAATTTACCAATCTTACTCTAAGCGAATATTTGCAGCGTATTTCTCTCATGACAGATGTGGATAAATGGGAAAAGGAGCAGCAAGAAAAGGTTACACTGATGACTTTGCATGCTGCAAAAGGGCTGGAATTCCCTTGTGTCTATATCATCGGTGTCTCAGAGGGACTCTTGCCTCATAACCGAAGCTATACCAATGAACAGATTGAAGAAGAGCGAAGGCTTTTCTTCGTTGGAATCACAAGAGCTAAAGAATTGCTTACTCTAAGCCATAGTAAAGTCAGCTACCGCCAGGGATCTTATGATTTCTATAACAAACCTTCCCGATTTTTCGACGAGATCCCTAAAGAAACCTGCGAATGGTCTTATCGATGCGATAGCAACGCTTCTTTTAAAAAATATTGATTTCATGTTGTTGAATTTGGCATGTTAAGGAATCGGAATTAAATAATAGGAGTTACGCAAAGAGATTTTTATTTGGGGGAAAATTTTTGTAAAAATTTTCCCCCAAACCCCCTTTAAAAACTTT
>JABWCH010000034.1 GCA_013359215.1 Candidatus Brocadiia bacterium
GAAGGCATGCTACTGTCGCCTACTAGGCTTTATTTGGCTAAAGAGGGGAGATTCTTGCAGAGGGATCCGATTGAGTATGTGGATGGGTTGAATTTGTATGAAGGATTTGCAAATATTCCTGTAAATTCTATTGATTTTTATGGGTTTCAAACAACAGATGAAGCTCTATGGTTACAAGTAAAAGAAGAGAGAGAAAAACAAATAGAAATTATAAAAGAAATGAACAAAGCTATAAAAAAGCCTATAAATGATAAAGTTAATAGCATCCCTGATCAGCAGACACCACATAAACATAATTACACAATGGAGGAGCTTTTTCTATGTGGAGTGTATCCTGTGGGAGGTATTTACACATATATGTTGAAACAAAAAATGTTTGAACTTTGGGAAGTAGGACGTACAGATAATACAGTAGAAAATGCTATTTTACACTGCGCATGGATTTGTGCTATAAGCCTTCGTTGCGGTAGTGTTTTCGGTCGACGCATTGGAAAAGCCCACGAAAATTATGCATCCAATAATCCAACCTCTAAGGAAATGGATTTATATAATAATGATGTAGGAGTCGATATAGCTGATGAAATTAGATCTGACGTGGGAGAATGTGCAGTGGATAGATATTATGATTATGAGGAAGTTGCCAATATATGTCTATCCCATTGTAAAGCAAAAGCTTTACAAAATAAATTATTGTGGACACAAGAATCTCCTTTTGATGCAAATGCTCGGTTTCCCAGAAGTCATCGCGATAGGAAAGGGGGAAATGTTCCAAAGAAAGCAATAAATCAAAAAACAGGTTAAGTATTTGGCGATTTGCCTGACAAAAGGTACCTTCGGGTGAATGAATGACGTTGGCTAATAAATAAGTTTAGGAATGAGAATTAAATACGTGCTGTTCGCTAAGTTGATTGATAATGAGTTATAAAAATTGTAATCTTGGTTTAATCGTGGTCGGGGTCGCCATCGGAATTGGATGATTCATATAAACATGTGCAATACACGGGAAAATCGATTCCTGCCACAAACCACCGATGGAAAGCTGACGATAGGAGCTTTTCTGTAATTTTAGAAACTCACTTTTAAATTAGAGAACGGCATGTAATTAATAAAAAAGGAGTACATATATGAGTGTGCCACGTTGCCTATAAGTAAATCGAACTGCGATAAATAAAGAAAAGCAAATATGCAAATAAAATAAGTCGCACACCCGAAATACGAAAGAGGCGATCTTTGATAAAAAGATATAACTGTAATGTCTGAGTTAGAAATGAGAGAAACAAGCTTTCTCAAAGCTGACGGCTAAAGACTACCTGCAAGCCAAAGATCACCTACGATCTAAGGTTTGAGAACCAGGTTAAAGGCAGATGAATTAGTACCCGAAACAGGTAAAGCTGTGGGTTACTCAAATGATCTGGGCCATCGATGATACTGGTATGGTGAGAATTGGGAATAAAATCCCTGACGAAACTGCGAATGTACGGCGGGAACTCCACCGAAGGAAACTTCGGCTTGCTGATTTACAGGGGGAGAGTAATAATTCATTAAATGAAATCCCCTCACAAAGCAAAGTTTGTGTTAATCCAGTCCCGTCATAGCAGAAGCCTAAACCAGAGGAGAAGGACATTACGGAACGTGGGAATATCGAGTAGGATTAAAGTAGGAATGTAGTCCGAATCAGGCTAAAAGGCATGAAAATGTAAAACAAAACCTGATGAATCTCGATTGCAGAGCCGCCGTAGTATCGAAGAAGTTATGGAAACATAATGGAGAAAAGGGCGGTAGTCAAGATCTTTGAAAACTATATACGGTAACACTCAAGGCACATAAATTGGGCATCCTTCTGCAAAGGAGGGTGAGTCGTGAGAAAATATTTTAGAACTGAAACCTATTATGACCTTTTAGAAACGCAAAAAGAGCTTTACGGCTTGTCTAAAAAGGGATATGGTTTTAGAAAGTTGATACCCATAATAAGCAAAGATAGGAATATACTGCTAGCTCACAGAGAGATCAAGACGAATAAGGGTAGTAATACGCCAGCAATAAGCCCCATTACGGTGAAGGACATCAAAGAGAAAGAAGTAAAGAAATATATTCAAGAAACTAGAGAATCTTTGATGGATTATACACCAGGTAAAATAAGAAGAAAAGAAATTCCCAAACCAAATGGAGGCGTAAGAGTACTGGGTATAGCAGACTACGAAGACAAGATAAAAGATCAAATAATAAAGCAGATAATAGAACCTATTGCAGAAGCAAGATTTCATGGGAATTCTTACGGCTTTCGACCAGGTCGGAACACTCATCAAGCAATCGAAAGAGCAAGAAATTATATGAACCTAGGTTATCATTATGCTGTGGATATAGACATCAGAAAATTTTTCGATACAGTGGATCATAAAATATTAATCCAAAAGATATGGAAAATTGGCATAAGAGATAGGCAGGTCATAGAAATTTTCAAGAAAAGGCTAAATTCGATTGTTGTTGACCCAAAAGAGAAAATAGAATACAGAAGCAACCTTGGAACTCCGCAAGGGCAAAGCTTTGCATAAACCGCCTTATGCAAAGTAAGTAATTATGCAAAGTAACTTGCTGAAAAGCCCATAGAGCCGAGAGATGTCCTCGCTTTTCTTTGCATAATGCCCCAAGTTAAAAATAGGAAATCAAGCCTACTTTTCCTAAAAATTCAGATTAGAGGCATTATCTATGAAAAAGAAAATTTTTATAAGAATTTATCATTATTCTTAGCGGGACAAAGCGTTACTAGTGCATAGATAAAAATTACTTCTTAGCTTTCATATCTGAAATGGCTTTGGATATTATGCAAAGTAAATGAGAAATAAATCTTGGAAAGACAAGGATTCCTTCGATTACTTTGCATAATGGTTTACTTTGCATAAGGCGGTGTGATTTCGCCACTTATAGCAAATATATATCTGAATGATTTTGATTGGTGGGTACATAATCAATATTTAGGACAATCAAAATTAATAAGAAATAAAGCTGATGCTGAATGGTGGATGAATCAAGTAAGGGAATATATGAGGCTGCAACTAAAGCTAGAATTATCTCAGGAGAAAACAAAGATAATCAATCTAAAGAAAGAGAAACTTTGCTATCTTGGGATTGAAATAAAGGTCAACAGAAAAGGAATGACAGTCCAACACTTGAGGAGGAAGGATGCTAGAAACAAAGTTGCAAAACTAACAATTTCTAACATCCCCGAATCTAAAATCGAAGCCATTATAACTAATATTCAGTTAATAATCAAGATGATTTTAAGATTATTACCACAGTCTAAGAATACCAGGGAATTAATGAAAAAGATTCATCTTTATAATTCTGTTATAAGAGGAATTCATGAATATTATAGAATCACTTCAGAAATAAGCCCTGTAATGTGGAAAATATATCTTAGATGTAAAGCTAAACTTAAAAAGCTACATTATTTGACAGCAAAGCTCAATAAGTGCCGAGATGATCCCTATGACCCTAGAAATATGTACGTGGCAGGAATAAGGCTTATTCCTATTTGGGAAACCAAAAGAAAGAATGGGCAATTATTAAAGCTAGATTATAACTACTATGAAAATAGAAATTACCTTAACGAACTAGTCAAAAGAGAACTTAGTAAACTAGCCAAGAATCCTGTCATAGGCAGAACAGTAGAATATAATGACAACAGAATTTCAAGATATTCTATGCAACAAGGAAAAGATTACATAACAGGAATTTTCTTGAAAGCTGAAGAAATACATTGCCATCATGTCATTAGAGTTGCTGACGGTGGAGAGGATAAGTTTTCTAATCTGATTATAACCTCTCATCTAAACCATAAATTGATACATGCTAAAGAGTTTATTCATCCAAAATGGTTTACAAATAAGATGAAAAACAAGTTAAGAAAACTTTGGGAACTGTCAAATAGAGGTCATAAGGAACAGTCAAAATAATTGTTACTTTATACAGTTGGATAAGGTTTGATGGAAAGCCGTATGACGTGAAAGCGTCCCGTACGGTTTGGATTGGGGGAAAAGATGGAGATTATATCAAAATCTTACCTATCAATATTTACCAAAGATCAATATCGAGGAATACTATAGATAACACATTGTTGGAAAGATCGTTCCTGGTCAAAATGGATGGATGAACTGCTGCTGTCCTCTCCATCAAGAACAAAATCCATCCTTTGGGTTCAACACAACCACAGGGGCTTTCAAGTGCTTTTCCTGCCATAAAAAGGGCAACCTTGCTCACTTTGAGCAATATGCTCATGGGGGAACATACCAGGATGCCATAACACGATTGACGGAAAGAGTCCATCTTACCAATTTGGGTAATAGCCTTGAGGCCAGAGTAGAGAGATACCACCAATATCTTTTGGAGAATAAACACAATAGCCTTACCACTGCTATTGAAATGGGCATTTCCCAAGAGATCATCCAAAAGCACAAATTAGGCTATATGCCTCAATATGGAAAAAATGAAGAACGTCTGATCTTTCCCATCTATGATGAATCTGGCAATTTGCTCACCATAAAGAAATATTCCCGCAAAGCACCCCATAAAACAAAGTCCAAATTTGAAAAAGGCGGTAAAGTATCGCTCTATGGTATCCATCAGCTCAATGGAAATAAGGAAATCCCTGTAGTCCTGTGTGCAGGAGAAAAAGACAAATGTGTTGGGGAAAGCTACCTGGGGGAGCGCTTTCTCTTCGTCACATTTACAGGAGGCGAAGGGAGCTTGCCCAAAGAAGAGCTATGGGATAAAGCATCTCAAGCTCTACAGGGCAGGAATATAACCATCTGCTATGATGCTGATGATCAAGGGATAGCGAGAAGCCTTTCTGTAGTGGAATGGCCTAAAGAGTTCTCAGAAACCTTTCCCAAAGGGGATACAACAGATTGTATTATGCTATGGGATAAAGGTGGCTCTGGTGTCATGGCACAAATATTAGAAAATGCAAAAGAGTTCTCCTCTGAAGATATTACCAAAAATACCAAAAATGGTATTTCTCTGAGGCAATCTAGCAACATCATAGAGCAGGATGGCCAATACATCAAGATTCTCAAAGAGGACAATCTTGTGCCTATCTCCAATTTTGTCATCCATCCCATAGAACGAATCTGGATAGATGCTAAAGAGGCGGTTAAGGCCAATTTGATCTCTTCTAAAGGCAGCTATACCGTCACTATCGAAAAAGAAGCATGGCACTCTCGGTACAATTTTCTCAAAGAAATAGCCTCCATTGATCTATCCTATACAGGGAATGATGTAGACCTACAGAATATCCAGGCCATAGTGGCCAGCTATGATGTCCCTGTTCATCAAGGCACAAGAGTGGTAGGCTATGCAGAAGAACAAAAAGCCTTTGTACTGCCCAATCAAATAATATCCTTACTTTCCACTCCTGATCTTGTCTGTATACCAGAAAAAGGAGAGCATCCTTTTCTGTCTATGTTTCATACCAAGTGGCTAGAAAAATCTCAAGTCCATTCTTTTCTGGATGCTCTTTTCCAACATCTTCCTAATCTTCATGAACCTTCTTCTTTGGGCGTATTTTTAGGATGGCTCTTTGCCAGTCCATTTAAGCCACAGATCATGAAGGTCATAGGCCATTTCCCTATTCTAAACGTCTATGGCACTAAAGGAAGTGGAAAGAGCAGTCTTACACTTCTTCTATGGAGGCTCTTTGGGTTCTCCTCTGGCGAAATCTTCTCCTGTACCCAAAGCCCTTTTACATGGCTAAGGCTATTGTCCTCTACCAATGCTTTCCCCCTCTTTTTCGATGAATTCAAGCCCTGGGATATGAATCCCCAGGATGTCCAGCGTATCCATCGGCTATTGAGAAGAATCTACACGGGCGAAATCGAATCCAGAGGAAAACCCGATCAATCTCTTATCCATTACCAGCTCCATGCTCCTGTAGGAATCTTGGGAGAGGTCAGTTTTCGAGAACCAGCTCTATTGGAACGCATTCTCCCTGTACCGCTTTCTTTTCAGCTCCTGAACCAGAAACATAGAGATGCTTATAAAACTATCTCAGCTCTACCCCTGGAGGGCTTTTTACCACTATATCTTTCCTGGATACTTACTGCCAACATCCAAGGACTATGGAGAGAGGCTATAGACAAGGCTAACCAATGGATGGAAGATTCTTGTCCAGACAGAATCCAAGACAACATAGCAGTAGCCATCTTTGGATTAAGCTGCCTAAAAAAATTTGCCACAGATCGCAACTGCAAACTCCCCTTATTCGATGAAAAGGCTATGGTCAAAATGTGCATAAGAGAACTTTGTGAGGATGTGTCAGGAGGCAAATTAGCAGTAGATGTCCTATTGGAAAAATTGGCCTATATGGCAGAATGTGGTATACTGGTTCACAATAGGGACTATCGCATAGAACCACCCGATACAATCTACCTAAGATTAGAACCTTGTCTGGACAAATTCAAAGAATGGGCAAGAAAGGTATCCTTTGAAGGGGAAATCCTGGATGCCAAAGCCTACCACCAGATGTTCAAAGAAAGACTCCATCTCTATGTTTTAGATTTAGGCAAGAAGGTCAGAATCAGCACTGGCTCTTATAGGGTCGTGGTATTGGATCGGAAAAAAGCAGGCGACACAGGCATAAACATAGATGGATTTTTTCCTGGATAGAAAAAATAGATGATCCTACATCTCTACAACCTCTATAACTGCCCTTAATAGTGTATCAATAAAAAAAGCGGAACAAAACGATCTTTTTTATATAACACTTTATATTCTATAATATTAAGCGTTCCACCTCAAGCGGAACAAAACGGAACAGAAATTTCCTGATAAATATTACAACCTATTATTAATTCATATCTTAAAGATCAAGATGTAGGAAAATATCAGGCGGAACAAAAAGAAATGCAACCATTGTAACTCTATATCTTCCATAGAATAAAGTGTTCCACCCAGGAAATTTCATCCCCTGTTCTTTTGAACCCTGTTCCGCCTCTGTTCCACCGAGATGGAACACTTTATTTATTGCTGTATATATCTTTATGGTTAAAGATAGAAATGTTCCAGGTTTTTACTATACCCCTATACCCCAGATGAGTTGTCGAGGTTGTAGGGTTGTAGGAACGCTACTATATTTCCATAGAAATGGTAAATTGGGTATTTTTGCTACGAATTTTCGGTTAGTTCTGATTTTTCCCTTGATTCTTCTCTATCATTTAGTATTCTATAAATGAATACTATAGTATTCATTCCATGTTTGCCAATCTTACTTACCAGGTAAAAATATGCTTGTTTGACTATTTTTTCAATTCTCGTTCTACTAGATTCATAAGCACAGAAAGTTTTATGTTTAAACTATTTGCTATGTGATAAAGAACGTCCAAAGAAGGACTTTTTAATCCTCGTTCCAACTGGCTTATATAGGTTCTATGTAGACCGACCATTTCTCCAAATTTTTCCTGGTTTATATTACGTTGCTTTCTTAGATGTTTTAATATATTGGCAAATGCCACTCTAACAGTAGCCATAATTCCGTAATGTATCACATTAGCTATATTAGAGCAACAATTCTTTGAAAATTTTACTCTAGCAATTTAGAAAAAATCATTTCATTGCATAACAATGAAAAAAAATACAAAACTATATCACATAGAAATTAAATTTATAAAAGTATAATAATCTACATTTCGCACCTAAAAATGAACTTTGGGGATTTTGGGATCACAATCTATATTTTTCAAGCATGAACGAATCTATGAAATCAACTTTAGTGGTTAATCTCAAAGTCGAACTCAAAAATTTGACTTATCACAAATTGAAAGGAAATTAACATAACTATTCTATTAAGAATATGTTATATTCTAATTCTTAAGAATCAAAATTTTACCTGCGAAATATAGGCAATAATTACGAAATGGCATCTTTTTTGCTAATATATTCTTTGTTCAGAAAAATCAACAAATCTATTTTTAGGAGGTGTTTTGTATGCAAAAAAATATCATCATTCTTTTTTTTATTTTTTTATTTCCACTTTCTTCAATCTTTTCACAATTCTATACAAACAGAACAGAACAGGAATTAGAAAATTACAGTAAAGTTGCTAAAATACTTGCTTACGAATTTTATACAGATGAAACAGCACCAGAAAAATATAATTTCGCACAAAGTTTGGCTAAAATGTATGAATCCCAACAAATATTACAATGTTTGGACAGTACCGATAACCAATTGTCTTCTCTTGTAAATAAAACTAACTCTGCTATTACTGAAATAATAAATAGCATATTGAATTTGAAAAAATTGCCTATGCCTCCAGGGGAACTTGCGCAAAATATAGAAGCTATTATTCGAGGTTTAATTTGGGATTTTCGTGGAGGTTTAAAAAGAAATGAGGAAATCCAAAAACAAAAAGATGCAATACTCAAGGAAATTCATTCTTTAGTTGACTCAGTTAATAAGCTGCAAGCTTATCAGATATTGCTTCCTGCTATTGCAAATAAACATCAGACAACAGCAAAAAATAAATCCAATTCCTTGTCTATTGATTTCAGCGAACCTTGGCAGTGTTGGGGATATGGAGAAAAAAACGATAAAGATGTATTATTTTTAAAAAATATATCAGGGCAAGAGCTAAGTAAATGTACTATTTTAGTTAAAATTTATGGAGAAAATGCGGAGGTTATACAGACAGAATGTTCATTATATTGAAAAATGGCAATCAATGCAAAAGCTACATGCTTTTTATAGCCATGGAGAAAATTTAGGTATAGAAAATACTGATTATCTAATTCAAACACTTACCCCAGTTCGGAAAATTTCTGTTTCGTTATGGAGTAATGAAATAAAAGAACAAGGAATTGAATATATCTATAGTGGAGAAGAAAGAAAAAAAGACATAAAAAAAGCTTGTGAAAAGCTTATCTTTAAAGCTGATTACCGTCCCTTCTCGTCAGGCTTTTTGTGGGACGACTATCGTGGAGCTAGAGTAAAAATGGAAGGTTTTAGTAATTTAAAAAATATAAAAATTATAATAACATTCCAAGAAGGTTATAACATTTTCGGAAAGTCTGGTAAGAGTTTCTATTGGGATGTTCAAGAATGGGAAGATCAAAAAATAAAAACATTCGCAACAAAAAAATTAGACTTTGATCCAAGCTCATTTGATATAAAAATATCTTTTTCTGATACAGACTATGTTTATGATGTTGGAATTTTTAGGGTTAATAATAAATAATTAAACAAGAAATATCAACTGTGTCTACAAAATATTCCTAAGCCATTTTGTAGCTAGTTATAGAAAAAGTTTTGATCAATGCTCAATAGATTTCTCAAACCCCAAAAAGAGCAACAGAATGATCTGATTCATCAGATATTATTGCTCTTTTTTTGTTTAGATGGCAAAAAATAATATTGATGCTTGCGAGAAGAAATACTATCATGTAAAAAAACATCAATATGCAAACTTTTTTGAGAAACTATTTCTTGGCTATAAATTAGCCATTATGTTTAAAGGGAATAGCATGTTTGAAATAACCCAAACTTTTAGCCATGAGAGTGGCTTTGCAATCACCCCTTTCTATATGGAAGGGCAAGGTTTTATATTTTTGCCCAAAGAGCTAGAAAATCAGCTTGGCTATGATGATTTGGCAAAAACAATTAGCAATAGTGAAAGTTTTATTAACAATGCAGAATATGTCATTTTGCACAATTCTAACTTAATGCAATTGAAAGAGTTACTGAGGTCGTCCAATAGTATTGGACGACCTTGTGAATCACTTTATGAAGCAATAAAATATTCCCCCTCCTTAATTGTACTCACAGAATCAGGATTGTACACAGCCATCATTCTATCTCGTAAGCCTAATGCCAAGGCTTTCCGAAGATGGATCACATGCGAAGTGCTTCCCTCGATTCGAGAAAAAGGTTTCTACCAAACCCGAAAAGATCGCTTTCATTTTATAGAGGAAAGATATGCAACCTAATCCTATTTTTGTTGCCATGCCATTTTCTGATGAGATGTGGCCAGTATGGGAGATTATAGAAGCTGCTGTCCACGAAGCAGGGGGGAAAGCCTTGCGTGTAGATATGATTCCACAGTTAGGAAATATTCACGAGGCAATTTTTCACTCCATTGAAAATTCGGATGTAGTGATTGGTGACTTTACTGGAATGAATACAAATGTAGCTATGGAGGTGCAACATGCGCGGGCTAACAATAAGCCAATAATCTTAATTACACAAAATGATCCAAAGAATCTTCCCTTTGACCTGCGAATATTTCGTTCTATTGTTTATCAAAACAATAACGACAGTCTTAAAATTCTTAAAAAAAGGTTAAAGGATGCTGTTCAGTCTAACCTCGAATATGCTATGCAAAATAGTAATAAGTCCTTTGCTTTTTCTTCTCAATCTCTACAAAAGCCAGTAATTGTTCAGGATTTTCAGGATATTGATCTTGCTATAGCTCAGGGGCAAGGCAAAAAGGCAGCTAAAAAAAATTTTCAAAAAGCTATAGAAATAGCGCAAAAGATTGAGTGTCCTGACGAAAGAGGTCTTGCTTTAGTTGATATAGCTTCTAATGTAGCAAAAGCAGGGAAATTAGAGCTAGTCGTTACTATGTTAGAGAAAAACGAAGATTATAAAGATGATATACTGGATAGTATAGCATCAGCATTAGCAGAAGCAGAAGAGTTCCACCAAGCCATTGTAATAGCAGAAAAGATAGATTGTTCCTTAACAAAACTTGGAACGATGGGAAGTATAGCCTCTAGCCTAATTAAGGTAGGGGGATTTCAGCAAACCTTGGAAATTGTAAAAAAAATTTGTGACAATAGTGATGGAGATGAAACATTTTATGATGATGATAATACGCTAAACGATATAGTCTTGATGCTAATAGAAGCAGGAGGGATAGAGGAGGCTATTTCAATAGCCGAAAACATTAAAGATAGTTATTACAAAGGACATTCTTTTGTTGCTATATCCTCTGCATTGGGAATTTCTGGCAATTTTGAGAAAGCTATTGATTTGGCAGAAAAAACAGATGTATGCTGGAAAGCTAGAGCCTTAAGTCCTATAGCATTGTCATTAGCAAAGGCTGGAGACAGGGAAAGAGCTAGTCAAATTTTTCAGAGAGCCATTGCTATCGCAGAAGAAAATGAGGGTAACTCTTATTTATTGGATAATATAGCCTCTGCATTGGCAGATGCAGGTTATTTTCAACAGGCCATCTCTATTGCAAAAAGCTCTTTAAGAGAGATAGCCCTAACAAGCGTAAAGGCTAGAGAATTGGATATAGCCATTTCCATAGCAAAAAAAAATGAGACTGACTATTCTTTATTGAATGGCATAGCCTCTGCATTAGCGGAAGTTAGCTATTTTAATCAAGCCATTACCATTGCACAAAAAATTGTGGATGAATCCATCAAATTTTATTCTTTAGGGAAGATAGCTTTAGCCTTAGCTAAGGCGGGAGACTTTCATCAAGCAATTGGCATTGCAGAGAAAATTGAGGATGAATTTCAAAAATCTGAAGCTCTAGTCAATATCGCATCTGCGATGGTTGAAGCGAAAGAAATCAAAAAGGCCAGAGAAATATTCCAGCAGGCCATTGCTATTGTAGAAAATACTGATGATGAATTTCAAGGGTCTAAAGCTTTTGCTAATATAGCTTATGCATTGGCAAAAGCCAGCTATTTCCATGAAGCCATTGATGTTGTCCGAAAGATCGAAGCCTATTGGGAAAAATCTCAAGTCTTAGCATTCATTGGATTGGCACTGCTAGAACAGATAGAGGGAAAAAAATCTGAGACAGAAGGAACAATAGAGTTATTAAAGATTCATGTACTTCAAAATTGGCTCAAAAATCAAAAAAAATGGCACAATAGAATAGTAATCTCAGCTAGATATGTAGGAGAGGTGAAAGATGGACTGCCATCTGGAATTGGCAAATGTAAATTTATTTTATGTAAATCTGTTTTTAGTAATGAGAGTGAATGTCTAAATTATGAAGGTACTTGGGTAAGCGGTATGCCCAATGGACAAGGCATACGTATATGGGTGAATGGGGATTTTAAGGGGCAAAAATACGAAGGGAATTTTAAAGATGGCATGTACCACGGAAAAGGAGTTTTCACATGGCCTGATGGTTCTAAATACGAAGGGAATTTTAAAGACGGCATGTACGATGGGCAAGGGACACTCGTACTCTCTAATGGACCAAAGTATGTAGGTGAGCGGAAAAATAATTTGTATAATGGATATGGAATTCTTACATTATCTGATGGGACAGAATATGAAGGTGAATGGAAAGATGGTAAATTTAACGGCCAGGGGACTCTCATGTCTCCTGATGGCTTAAAGTATGTAGGTGAATGGAGAGAGGGAGCAAAAAATGGTTATGGAACTTTGACATGGCCTAATGGAAGTAAATATGTTGGTGAATTCAAAGATAACAAATTCAATGGTGATGGAATTTTATATGATAAAAATGTGCAAATCATAAAAAATGGGATATGGAAAGATGATAAATATATATGTAATAAATTGATATGGAAACTATATAAACTATGGAAAAAAGATAAATTTTAGAAATATTAACAGAGACTTTGCTTACATGTCATGATTTTATTTTGCACAAAGCATTCCAAGGAGAATTTACCCTCCAATCCACAGATAATGAACCAGCAGGCAAGAAGCCAAACAGAAAATCAAAAGGGTAGATTACTAAAAATGGTAAAATTGGTACTCATAGGTAGAACATAGGTGAAATTTTTTCTTTTATTTTAACGGAAATACAGCGCATAAAGTATTTTTAAGGAATAGGAATCATGAAGAAAAATGTTTTGTGGATGCTTATTGTGTTTTCCTTAGTTCCTCTTTTGGCTCAAGAATATGTAGAAGTAAATTTTGAGAAAAATCCTTTTGCAACAAATCCCTCCCAATGGAAAACAGGAGGTACAAAAAATTGGCAATGGAATTCAGGTATTTTAATTTCTGGAGCAATAGAAAATTCTTCAGAAACATGGATGGAATTTGAAGCCAATGTAGGAGATGGAAAATTTTCTTTTGGCTATTCTATTTCTTCTGAAAAAAGTTGTGATCTTCTAATTTTTTCGATTGATAATCAAGACATGTTTGTTACGAGTGGAGAAAATCAAGACCGATTGGAATTTTCTATAGCAATAACAAAAGGACAGCATAAATTTCGATGGTTATATAAAAAAGATTTAACTAAATCTGAAGGAGACGACAAGGTACATATCTTATGGATAAAATATCCAATCATTGCTAGTACACATTCTACATCTTTTACCCCTACTAATTCTACTACTGTTTCCAACATTCGATTCGGTTTACTGCAATATCAAGACAATGAATCTCTATTTTCTTGGGGAAACGATGACCATATTGTCAATACATTTGAAACCATTTTTGTAAATGGAATATTTGAGGACACGCAAGAAGATATTACTATAGAGCCTGCATTGCCAGCACATATTTTTTTAGTGAATGGACTTTCATTTAGCCTCAATACAAAAGAAAAGAAAGCCAGTTTCTCCTTTTCATTTATAGTCGGACCTCAGTATAATCAGGCAAAAGTGTTTTTCCCCATTCATGTAAAAAAAAATACGAAAATATTGAAAACATACAACTTTGAAGCTCCCTTTGACAAGGTAGATATATCCCGTCGTTATTTGCAGCAAGAAAAAATTTTATCGAGTAAGAAGTTTAATTATGCTTCCCAGGAAGAACTAGATTCTTTTTTGGACAAATTCCCTGATTCGGAATTTGCACCTGTAGTTTTTCGTTTTCGACTGGAATATTGTAGAAATTTTAGAGATGAGATTCTCAAAAAACTCCCTGCTGAGCAAGAGGCAAGAGAAAAAGAATTGATCAAAGCCATCAATGTATATAACGAATTTATTAAAAAATACCCAGGAAAGCTTCTCACCCGAATCGCTATTCATGAGTGTTTTGAATTGTATACTATGGTTGGCCGTATTTCTTTTTATAACAACTTCATCCAAAGATACCCCTATATGGAGCATAGCCTTGTGGCTAAGGAACACATCAAAATGTTACTCTACAGTTTGGTTTGCACAGAAAACACTGTAGATGCTTATGAAAAATTTATTCAAATCTATCCAGAAGAATCTTTTTATAGAACCAGGTGTATAGCTCTGGCTCAACAAAAGGCTATTGAAGAAGAACAGAATCAAATTGATCAGATTTTGAAGAAAGCCTTAGCAAAAAATACAGTGCCTTCCATCCAGCCATTGATTGAAGAAAACACAAGGAATAAAAGAGCCAATGCCATTCTTTCAGAAATATACAAAATTATTGAAGAATATAATAAAATGCAAGTTTCTGAAAAAGTGCAAAAGTATCTCACTGACAACCGCATTGAAAGAATAACGCAAATAATTAGAACTGTTTATCCAGATACTTCTGCAATGAGTGCGATCCTTCTTATACAACGTTTACAAGACATCATCCAGCTAACGCAAGAAACCCAAAAGATGATGCAGAAACTACATGATGAAACACTCCATACCATGGGCAACTATTTTCAGACTCTTAATAATGACCTCAAGAAAAACTTCCAGTCAGTAGAAGATCGTTTAACCCAAATCAACCAGAACATCAACAGCCTACATGAACATTTGAATGCGGTTCATCTGGACATCCAAAAACGATTTGACAATGTTGACCAAAAGCTGGAAAAAATAAATGCAGATGTGCAGAATATCAACCAAAAACTGGACATCATAGACAACAGGCTACAGGACATAGATAAAAAGGTTCAGGAAGGATTTGCTCAGGTAAACAAGAAGCTCGATACAGGAATGGAAAAAATAGGCACTTATTTCCAAACTTTACATGGCGACTTAGAGAATATCAACCAGGGTATGCTTAAATTAGACAATGGGCTCGCACAACTCAACACCCAAAACAAAGAATTTTTGAGACAGAATGCACAAATCTATACCCAACTTGAAAAAATGAATAGCCTATACGCAGGTTATCAAAAATATGATTCTTCCTCTGATCTAAAATGTTCCATAGGGAATACAGTAGGAAATCTTTTAGAGCTTGGAGTTAGTTCTATCCCTGTTGCTGGCCCTATTCTGAGCAAAGTTGCAGCACCTGTTCTAGGATGGCTTGGAAATAAAGTTACGGATGGAGCATCTGCGCTTTGGAACAAGATATTTTAGGGAGAATTGACAGTAGAGGCATTTTAGTAATATTAATAGAGATTTCCTTTGTTATAACGGATTTTGGGGGATGGATAAAAACCGTGGTGTCCAGTGTTCCATAAGAATAAAGGCCATGATGTTTTGTACACGACCAAGTACTATGAATATCGTCTCCCCAAAACATTAAAATCACGATAGAATACTCGAATTACACGAATTCAACATAAGAATTATGTATTTTAGGTAGTTATGATATACTGTCAATTGTAACGAGTTGAAAAAAATCTATTGCAATTCTTTCCTGGATTGGCCATTTTAGGTATCTATACAGAGGCTGTGGAGAAAAACAAGATGGAAGTGCATAATAATATTTTTATTTCTTATCGCCGTGATGATAGTGCTGATATTACTGGCCGTATCTACGATTGGTTAGTGCGGGAGTTTGGCAAAGAATCGGTATTTAAAGATGTAGACTCGATTCCTTTGGGCATAGACTTTAAAGAATATATAACCAATATAGTAAGTCAGTGCCATATTTTATTGGTTGTCATTGGGAAACAATGGCTCACTATTGCTGGTAAGAACGGGAAAATACGCTTAGAAGATCCAGGAGATTTTGTAGCTATTGAAATCATTGCAGCTTTAGAGCGTAATATTCCTGTAATTCCTCTTTTGGTACAAAATGTTTCCATGCCCAGTGAAGAAAATTTGCCTTCAATGCTCAAAAAATTGGCTTATAGGAATGGGACTGTAGTTAAGCCTGATCCAGACTTTCACGCTGATATGGATCGTCTTATTCGAGGCATAAAGAAACATTTTGAAAAAGTGTGCTTTCAGAATGCTTTAAGATTTTGCTTTTTTTCGGCCAATTATAGCATGGCATGGCAGGAAATATGCAAAGCCTCTGAACTTCATCCTGATCCTACCTATCTTCTTTTAAAGGCTACTATGTTATGGGACGGACAGGGATGTTCTGCTGATAAAGTATTAGCTCAAGATATAGTATCCAAAGCATTTCCCAAGGCTATATTGAAACAAGATTCCTTCTCTTATGCGCTTATAGGCGAATGCTATTATAAAGGCATAGGGGTGATAAAGAATTTTTTAGAAGCATTTGAGTGGTTTAAAAAATCGGCTAATCTGAATGACCCCTATGGCATAAATTGGTTAGGAGTGTGTTACTATAAAGGAAACGGCGCAACTCAAGATTATAACCAGGCATTCCAATACTTCAAGAAAGCTGCCGATGTTGGTTATCCAGGCAGCATAAATTGGTTAGGAGTGTGTTACTATAAAGGAAACGGCGTAGCTCAAAATTATAACCAGGCTTTTCAATACTTTAAGCAAAATGCTGATGCTGGTATTCCAATATCTATGACTAATTTAGGAATTTGTTATCATAATGGAAGCGGTGTAAACCAAGACCATGAGAAAGCTAAATATTGGTTTAAAAAGTCTGCTGATGCTGGTAATACAGAGGCAAAAAAATGGATCAATAAATCGAGTTGTTTTATCGCAACAGCAGTATATGGTAGTTATGACCACCCGAAGGTTCTAACTTTGCGACAATTTAGAGATAGCACATTAGCAAAAAATAGATTAGGTAGAATTTCGATTAAAGTGTATTATTTTATAGGGCCTAAACTTGCTTGGTTTGTGCATAAAAGCAAGACTCTTCATGACGTATGCCAGTACTTTCTTGATAAATTTGTTGCAAGATTACTAAAGAAGAATGGCTAATGATACTTCTGTCCATTCTTGTCCAGCCCTTATAGAACAGATTCGCCATAGTCCCAGATAGTAGCCAGCCATAGCTAAAAAGAACACAAAGAGTAACTTGCTCTTATGTGTTCTTAATGGACAGTGCTTTAATTTAGTCCTCCATCGAGCTTAACGACCACTTCCTGGTCTATTACACCACAAGAAAAAGATGAACAAAAAGATGGTTAGTGCTAACCCTGGTGAAATCATATCAGCAATCATCAATATGATTATTATTGTAGCAAATGGTATGTTTCTCATCTTGTATCCCTTAATTAATGAGTTCCATTGCCATTGAGGTCTTCTGGATCAACTTCTATGGCTTGAACTTGTGTGAACCTTATGGCCAGATCATGATAAAACTTAGATTCTTGCTCAGAACATTGGGTCAATATCGTAAATTGTGGAATGAAATAGGTGTTTTCAGCTTTTGGCTTCAGCTCGATCTTAAAGCAGAGATGTGCAGGAATTCCAGCAAAAGGAATACTTTGAGAATGTCTAATTTGGGCTTTAAGTAAACGCAATGATTTTATTCCAGTGCGTTTAACGCCATAGATGAATGGACTTTGAGTTTCTACATCCAAGCATAGCATATTGAAAATTTCACAGCACAATGGCGGTTTTCCATTCGCCCATTGGGAATCTGGACAATTTGAACAAAGAGCATTTCGCATGGTAATTCCACCATTTGGCTGTACTCCATCAAAACTTTTGCAAAGGGCTTGTGGCTGTTTTTCTTTGGAATCATAAGCTTTCCAGAGTATTTTTGATCTTGATAATGCCAACCAAATGAATTCGATCCTGTCCTTGATGAGGCCAATATTGGACAAAAGTTTCCCACGATTCTCTTTGTGATCAATTTTTATAATTGAAATTAGATCGCCAAGTGTATCGTTTGCTGAATTTATGTTCAAAAGGTTTGATTCTGTTTGGGTTAAATAGTTCATATTATTCTCCTGACATCCATTGTTTTATTTTTCTATAACCAACTTTATGAATTTTGATCTTGTCTTCTTCATCACAATAAACTCCGAGTTGGGCATCTTGTAAAATTTGTACATCCCTGGCTATAGTTCTAGGATGTACTTCATATTCTGCGGCTAAATCACTTACAGTCAATTGGCTATATGGCGAAATCTGGCCAATGATTGAAAATAACCTTACTAATCTTTGTTGATTCATTTGTTATCTCCTTTAATAGCATCTCCTACAGCCTGCACATTTGACCCTCTTGTCTTTGAAGAAGGAGCAGTCAATAGACGATCCTAGTAAATTTTTTCTATGATTTATCGGGAATACAATTTTTACTACTTTTGGTATAGGTGTACAGGTATCGGTCTTCATGAAGGCTATTTTGATCGAATTGGGAACTTGGTGGATTGTGCCTAATGATCTGTTATCTACGGAGTAGACCTTATTGATCTTGGGATTTAATGACTTTAGGGCATCCAGGTTTCTGGAGAAGGCACAATAGGAGACATCTGGACGGAGTTCAACTACTCGATTGGCTAGAAGAACCGTCAGTGGGTCAAAATCGCCCCTGTCCATCCATCTGAAGATTCCACCGTAGTAGATTTCTGTAGCCATTCTCTTGGCAGAAACTTCTATGCCGTTCTGCTCTATCCATCTACGTACAGCTATGGCTTTAGAAACAGAAGCTGCCCAGGAAATTGGGCCCCTGCAAGCATAGCATCTTTGCGAGCAAAGATGTGTTCTATGAGAACAAAATCGAAGGAGACTGCGGAACGATTGGCCTGTCTTGCTGTTTTGTGAAACGATGTGATCTGGAAGGGCTAGAGTCGAATTTGATAGATGCTGTTCTAAATTGAGCGATTTCTCGTATAGGTTCATCTCTGTTCTCCAACAAAAAAGGAGAACCAGGACGGTTCTCCTTGTACAAGTGGAATATAGTTCAAAGAAGGGAGAGTGTGAGTATCCGAAAACCAAGCTGCTCTAACTTCATTTTAGTTTGAGAATTTTTGATATTGTGGGGCATATTAGTCACCTTGTCCCACACATCTCCTATGGATTGTTTTGTTTTGTCTAATCCATTCATGAACTCTTCTGTTTTTTGGCTCTTTATGGCATCTATAAGGTCAGTGTGAATTTCTTGGATAAATTGTTCTGTGATGGGCATATCTCCTAGTCTTGGTAAATTTTCCATAAGTTCATGAAAACGTTGTAGAATTACTTCTGTCTTTTCAATGAACATTTGGGTATTGTTGTGTAAATCTCCCCGATGTGCATGGCGAATACTGAATGCAGGATGTGCTGCTACCGCACCATTCGTACAAATAAGTCTTAATGAAAAGCAGCTTGATATGAGAGAACAACTCCTTGTTCCTTCTGAATTGTTAAAACTAAGACCCAACTCAACGATTTCCCCAACTTTGTCTCTTGCAGTTCTTATGGGATCAGTAAAGCCAAGATCAAGGTATTCTGGATAAAGGTTAGCTCTGGCAAATCTTAGATTGGGCGGTATGTTCTTGGAGAGCTTTTGCAAATATTCTTGGTGTGTGTAGAGAACATATTTAGCAGAAGGAATTCCGACAGCCACTCTTTGCCCATTCTCTTCTTCTCTTGTAATGAGCTTAATTTCAGAATTAGATGTAGAAGAGCATCTATAATAGCTATTGATTGCTTTGACAATAACGTCATCAAGTTCATATTGGTTTTCCTGAAAGAAGTTTTGGCAGCAGGAAACTTGTAAACCACCACGCTTTATAGCATCTTCTAGGGAAATTTGAGTAAGTGGATACTCTTGTTCTCCAGGGTACATGCCTATAACACGGACGGTACCACGAGTCGTTAATTCCATCTGATTTAATCTAAAAGGTGTAGTTTCCCTAACATTATGAAGGGCAAGATCGTTCTGAAGGCTGTCTAGCGAATCGTACTTTTTGCTTTGTTCAATTATGGTCTTCATTTTCCTTCTCCTTTTCTAAAAGGGCGATTCTATCTTGTAGGTACTCGGTCCAAGAGGCGATAAAACTCTGTAAATCATCTAAATCAATATTTTCATTGCATTCTGTACAAAATGGTTCATCTGGTGTGTTAGATGGTAGGACAATAGCTTCTTCATTGCATTGATGGCAACGAAGGGCATATCTTTTTAGTGGTGTAGAACTTGCAGAAATCGTCATATATGTACTCCTTGAAAAATAGTTCAAAGTTTTGTCCAATACCTTTGGGTCACATATTGTTATAACAAATTTGGACTATTTTTTTAAAGGAGCAGGTGCGACAATAGCACAGATGCTACAATGGCATGGATTCCTTATATATCAAGGACTTCAAGTGTAGCACTTGTTTTCTCCATGTCGCTTTTGTTTATTTGTGACTATTTTCGATTGTTAGAATCAATAAAATACCCAATTTTTTTCTTTCACATGGTGGCGTATTCCTTGATATCAAAATCATTTTAGCTTTATGTTTTGCCATATATTCAGCAGCCCTTTCATCGTTAAAAATTTTCAAAAGAATTCCATTGTTTTCGTTGATATATTTTTTTGCCACCTCTAACTTATAATCGTAATTGGTCTCATATTCATTAATGAATATCACGTATTTAGTTTTTTCCATAACACTAGCCCTTTATACAATAAATTAAAATTTGAAACATAAAAAAACACATGAGAGCGTTTCCTTTCTGGAAAGGTTACACTTTTTCTTCTTTTGTTACACCTGGTTACAGCAATAGTGTAACTTCTCAAAATATTGTAATATATTGACTTAAGATTTAGGTTACACAGGTTACACTTTTTTTGGAAAGAATAAGCACATATATATGTGATATATCATTCACTAATAAGTGAATATTAGGCATTAGTAATCCCCCCCATGTATATCTTTCTTTTGTTCAAATAAGTGTAACTCTGTAACCTATCCTCTGTCCTTCATTATTGATGAGCTTTTGAGCGGTTACACTTTTATTTTGAACTTTGTAACCAGTGTAACCTGTTTCTTGGAAGCCAATATTGGTAAGCATCTCAATAGGTTACACTAAGATTTTAGATCATCAAAAACAAAGTCTTCTTGAACTTCTTGAGGTTCTATTATGTCCTTTTCTTGTTGCTCGTATATTTCTTCCTTGAATTTTTGGTAATCTAATGCGAACACCCTCATTGACTTGCCAGCGATCTTTTTTACTTTTGTCTTGGATTTTTCTGTTTTGATAATTATTCCCAATTCATCTAATTGCTTGAGAAGCGCATTCCTGGTGATTTGCAAATCCACTACTTTCCGTACTTGTTCTATAGCAACTTCAGGATAAAGGTATAGAATTGGATTTTTTTCTGATTCTTCTATCCACCCTATAGCAGGAACTTTTGACTCTATCCCCATTAGAGTTTCCTTTTTGTCATCGCTGATGATACCCTTTTTCATCAAAGATACCCTTCCTGTTTCCAGTAACTGCCTTAGTATGGTAAGAAATCTGAACCCTTCCCTGGCCTCAGAGGTTGTCTTGCCCATATTTTTCAATAATCCTGACAAAATTTGTTCCAAATCTTCTTCATAGTTTGAAAGAAAGCTTAATCCATCACAATTCTTGGCCAGATGAAGCACGAGTTCTAGGCAAGAACAATTCGAGGCCACTCTGCAACTGTTGACGATTTCTTGTTGATTGCATCTTAGTTCCCATTTTTTATTAATAGCAGGCCATAATTCTTTTACTTGTTGTGTGTTGCAGTTTTTTAGGAAATTTATCCAATGATAGCCGATATAGCATAGTGTTCCTTTGTTCTTTTCAGCAAAACTGAGATGTTCTATTGCTTCGTAGGTCTTTTCGAATTCTAGCTCTAAACATCTGGCAATACTGCTTGTGTCTGATTCAATGCCCGTTTCTCCTGTAATTATCGGCCAGGACTTCAATATCACTGGATTTTTTATTTCTCCTTTTGTGTTGCAACGAATTTTGTCTCTTCCTTCTACTAAGGTCGAAATTATATGGATAAGTCCACTTTCCCCTCCTTTTAGATTTGGTTTAAAATTGTCTATTAAGATTGGTAAGTCCCCTGCTAGACTGCACTTGGTTATTAGTCCATTAATGGTTGCCCCCTCATTAAAGCGAACAAAATCGTTGAACATCTCTTCTCCATAAATCGCCAAAGAATAACGACTTAGTGTCGTTTTAAAATTCCCCGTTTGCCCTTGACAGAACAAAGCGAAGCGATATGCGTTAATACCCAATTTATCTGAAGCTGAAGCCAATAGAGAAAACAGGAATAAGGGCAAAAAGGTCTTATTTCTAGTTACTTCGACAAGATGCTGCACAACCTGTACTGCTTGTTCAAGATGGCCTTCTTTAACCAAATAGTTGCTTTTCTCCAAGATCAAACTATTGTCCACTAATCCTGAGATGATGAATTCTTGACCATGCCAGCCAAGAACCTTGTACATCTTTTTTCTTGGAATCTTTTGAGCGGCAATATTAAAATATTCACATAGTTTTGCAGCCTTGTTGGAGTCAAATAAAAAAATGCCCTTGTCGCACAATTTGTCTATGTTTTTCTTGCATAGATCCGATGCCTTAATGATCTTTTCTGTATTATTTTCAAGCTCTAGCGTGATTCTCAATGGCTCGTCTTGGTCATACGAATCTATAATTTCTATGGAATTTTTTAGTCTTATGGGTTTATTGTAAATAAGTTCTTGTTCGATGCTTTTGTCCCTATTGATCTTCCTCATGAAAATTCCCTGGTCATTCACCGTAAAATTTTCAAATTGTTCGCCCTGGGGTATTTGTCCAGTCTGATTTTCCTGATAATTTTGTCCAGTCTGGGCACTCTGTCCATCCTGGACATTCTGTTCTGCTTGGACAGTAGGTTTATTTTTCTTACATCTTTCACTAGCAATACTGCTAAGTTTTGACTTTAGCATTTCTGGATTCGCATATTGAGCATACCAGTAAGCTGTCCCAAAATTGATCTGGTTGGGCTTGGACAGATTGTACATCTTTTTGTTCTGTTGAGCATTATATCCAGATGATCTCTGGAATATTTGATCAACAACGCCATCGTATTCAAGTCCAATGGACTTCAAGGCCAACATTATCCTTTTAAAGTCCTGAAAGTGGTCGAACACGTTTGGGCATTCAAGAAGCGTTTCGATAACTGCTTGCTGGATTTCTTTGTTGTCCTGACAGTTCTTTTTTGTTCCTTTGAACGAAGAATCAATAAATTCTTCACTCATGAATTTTCCAGTTGTATTATATTCAAAATTAAGAATATCATGAAGAAGATTGGCCACTATTGGATTATTGGCCATCACAGCATACAAATGATTTTGCTCATTTGACCTATTGTTCAGATAGCCGTCTTCCATTGCCTTATGTACATAGTCCTTTAATGGATTAAGGTGTCTATGCTTTTCGACCATGCCATCCTCTTTGTTCAAAGAAACAATTTTGTCTACGCCATCCAGGCATTCCTGCTCGGATGCATACAGATCAAAATGAGCGATGTCCTCATATTTGATCCGTTGGTACACTCTCATTACAGATGGCCTCAAGAGCTTGATATGCTCTTCAAGCCTTTTGGCCATCTGCTCATAATCTATTCTTTCGCAAACAGATATGATTTCCTGTAGTGATCCATCATATCTGTTTGCTCCAGGGTTGCGCACCAGCTTATGTGTCTCTCTTAGTACAGAGTCGTCCACAAGGGGGAACGCCTTGATAACAAGGTCGCATATATTCTGGTGATCAACTCTGCTTATTGGTCTATTAAATCTATAGTGATTATGTATAGATTTATTGCCAGACCAAACTTGAACAGTTGGAGTACCAAATATATCTTCTATGATCTTTTTTTGTTGTTCCCTTGTCCCACTATCCATCTCGATGGTCAAGGACTGGATCAGGCTGATCTCTTTTTCCAGTCTGTTTGTACTGCCCTTCAAGAACGGGTTTAGTACTATGTATTGCATAGCAGCGTCAAATTCTTCTTCTTTGAACGGTTCGTATAACCTCATGCACGGCTTGGAATGTATTTTGTGCTGAAAACATACATTTTGACCAATATCGAACAAAAGATCGTACGCTTTGTCTTGTAATGTTTTGTCTTTTGTGTTATAATCGTCCATGATCGCTCCTTTATAATAAATTTATTGCACTACAGTGGACTATAACTGTAGTGCAATAGTGTCAATTTATAGCTTAAACTTTCTCATATTCCTCTGTTGTATCACCTTGAGCGAAATCATCTGTTGTGTAATTTACAATTTGCCATACCTGCATAGCGTTGAGATCATCATAAAACAATTCGTAGACTGGTTCTGGAATTTTGTCCTGGTTGATATTTTCTATAATTTTCATGGATGTTTTTACCTCCTCTCTTTAAGCTTTTTTAATAATTCAGCTCTAGCATTTTCTTTTGACTTTGTATTGAACTCGATTTTTTCTTGAG
This sequence comes from Candidatus Brocadiia bacterium, assembly GCA_013359215.1. GTDB lineage: Bacteria > Planctomycetota > Uabimicrobiia > Uabimicrobiales > JABWCH01 > JABWCH01. Next base: position 24,359 of record JABWCH010000034.1, read on the forward strand.
TGATCGCATTTTTAGCACATTGTTTACCCAGTTTGGGAACAAAATTAAAAGTCCACTCTGACAAAAGTTGTTTCTCTTCATCTGATGTCCCAAGTTGTTCATCCTCGTCTGGCATATCAAGTCGTTCATCCTCAGGCTGTTCATCCTCATTATCATTAGATTGTTCATCCTTCTCCGATAAGCCAAGATGTTCATCGGTTAATGTGTTCTCTGAATATGATATGACAGATGAAGCCTTCAGCTCCCATTCTTTAATCGAATTGGCTTGTTCTTCTATTTTTAGCGACATTTCTTTTTTTTCTTTCTTGAGATACTGAAGCTCTTCATTCAAAAGGCGATTTTCTTCTTTGAGTTTTTTGTAATCTTCTGATAAGGTATTGCTTTTGATTTTTTTTACTCTAGGCTTACTGCTGGCTAAACACAAAACTTCATTAGGACTTAGTTTGTTTTTGACCTCTAGGATAATAGGCTCAATCTCCCTGTTCTCTACATTCTGTGGGATGTTCAGCTCTTTTTCTATATTCGCCACAGATTGTTGAGCCAAGCCAACCACTTCTCCTGTTTTTTCCTGGGTCAAGCCAGCCCCTCTTAGTCTTGCAATGGACTCTTTCAACACATCCTGCCTTGTTTCTTTGATGTCTTTGGTATAATTAGAAACGGTTTGCTGTGAAATGCCCAAAATTTTAGAGACCTCATCCTGGGTTCTTCCTTTAGCAGTTTGCATTTTGGCTATATCCATCTTTTGTTTTTTGCTAAGATTGCGTCGAGTAAGATTCGTGTTTAGCATATATTCTTCCTGCTTTTCAAAAGACCAATCTTCTTCTTTCCCCAAGATGAAACATTCAAGATCACCTTTGTGTCCATTTTGGTTTAAAAGACTAAGCCTATTGTTGCCATCCAAAACCAAATACATCCCATCTTTTCGTTCTAGCACATCCAATGGAACAGGCTTGATCTGTTTGGTCAAAGATTCTTCTAGGTTCTTTTTTTCCTCTTTTGTCAAAGAAGGTAAAATCTGGTCGTTGGCTGGATGAGGAACGAGTTTTTCAATATTGATTAACATGTTTATTGCTCCTTAAAAATTGTTCAAGACTATTTTTCTCAATTAAGTAGTGATTCTGCTTGTTACCCTTGGGTTTAATTGCTTTCAGAGCTTTATTTTTGATATATCTGCGAACAGTCAAGGGTGATTTCTTTATTTTTTTCGCAACCTGCGAAACTGTCAAAAGATTGCTTTCTTCTGGTAGTACCCCTGGAATAGATTCGCATATTTTATTCAAAAGAACCATTATTTTAGTTAGTAGTTGCGTCTGCTGTTTCATTTCGTCTAATATCAAATTCATGATTGTTCCTTTCTTTTAAAAGTTGTTGGATAGCCTCTAGGTCATTTTTGGCAAATACCCTTTTGCCTCCAATCCTCATCGGCTCTTTGATCTTACCAGTTTCAAGTAAATAAATGAGGCTCCATCTGCTCATTCCTAAAATTTTTGATAATTCTCCAGTCGAATAAAAACTCATAGATATGCTCCTAACTCAAAAAAAAATTGTAAAATATTGAATTAATGTTTATGATCATAACAGATCAGTAAGGGGTATCTGGTACCACTGCAAAATTTCCATTTTGAAAAAGGATATTCACAACATGCTTTCCCAGAAAATGTTAAAGAAGATGCTAAATATTGAGGATTCCAAAAGGTTGCTAAAGAAATGGATTGATCTTGATAAAAAAATTGAATCGAAACAAAGAGAATTGATTTCCAGCATAGAAGGTGGGAATGCTTCTTGGGCGTTAGATAAAGAGGAAGAATTGTATAATTATTTCAAAAGGCAGATCATAGAACTGATAAATAAATTCTGCTTGATCCCATCTCCTGAAATGGTCTGGGATTATCTTCTATTCCATAGAATTCCCTTTAGGATTAAACCTGAAATAGAAAAATACATCATGCAAAAAAAACAGTGGATGAAGCGAATTCATCAGGTCAAAGAAGGCTTAGCAAATACATACAAGGATCAAGAACAAGAAATAATTAGGGCAGATTGGAATACCAGTGGAGTAATCACTGCTATAGCAGAAAAAGATAGAGCCTTTGTGCAAGTAGAAGAATATACCATGTTTGATAAAAAGTTCTATTGGTTCAGCGATCCCCTGAGTAAAAAGAAAAAACTATGCACCTACAAGAACGACGACTTGCTTTTGTGGCTGTGTCCGAAGATAAAACAAATGGATATACTCGATTTGACGGAATTTACAACAAATGCCATGCCAGAACTCCAGCTTCTTTATAGATTAAAAAAGCAAGGAAAATACTATGTACTGGATGGCATTTGCTCTCATACTGGAGAATGCCAAAATTGTCAAGAGAAGCACTGCAAGACCAAAAGAAGCCTATCTCCTGTTTATAGACCATGTTTTGCCATTATCAAGGGCGATCCAAAGCCATACCCAATAGTAGAGATAGAGTCATCGTCCATTTGGGGAAAATCAGAAAAGCAGAAATATATCAATGCTTCTGGCAATGAGGAAGAATATGTCTCAGGAAAAACATGGAGGGAAACATCACAAGAAGTGCATGCAAAAAAACAAAAAGTTTGGTGCTTTTCTTGTGATAAACCTGATTTGCATATTGCCAAAGTAATCGTCCAACCTTCTAAAGAAGCAATAGTGGATGCTGACTATATATCCAACATATTTTCTCTACCCCCGATTGTGCCATATTCCCAAGCAAAAGAAATGCTGCATAGCAAGACCTATTTCTATAGACTTCATCCGCTAACGAAACGAGATGATGTAAAAAGGGGGTACAGAGAAGACGATTCCAATTTTGGGGGTATACAAAAAGCAATAGAACAAGAGTTAGCAGATTTAAATACTGAGGAGAAAAAAATTGCCGAATCGAATTGTTTTTTGATACCTTTTTCTTCTGAATGTTCTATCAAAAAAACTCTCCAATATTGGCCTATTGTTCAAACTGCCCAGTCCCTTTATACGGCTAGGAAAAAAAGCATTACCCAATATACAAAAATAATAGGGGAAATTATCGAAAAACATTGCCAGACAAGTAATAAAGAAATAGTTACAATCAAATCTATTCAGAAAAAGATTGATAAGATAACTGAGGATGTCTACGCTATTGTAAGCATCTCTTCTTTATCTAAAAGAAATACAAAAGAAAATCAATATATACCTCTTCCTGCTTTTTGCTCTAAAGCGCAAAGAGAAATAAGATGTATACTCGACCAAGATAAATACGAAATCAGTATGCTAGAGCCGATAGATGAGGATGATCTGGAAACCGAAGGCGAGAACGTAAAAAGGTGTAAAGTCATCAATCTCTGCAATTCCTACAAAAAATGTAAATTTAGTGATTGCCCTCTTAGAAAGAAAAAACAAAAAATATCCATCGAACTTTTTGATTTTGCTGAAGAAGAGTTATTTCGTATCTATAAGCGATACAAGAAAGCCCAAAACGCCCGTTCGACCTGGAGATAAAAGAGATAAATTTTTTGTTGCAAAATGATCTAAGATGATATATGATGAGTAGATCATTTTTTGAGAATAATCTTCCAGGAATCTCAAGATATATGGATAAAAGCACCAATTGCTGCGAACTAGCATACCTGTCATAAGCTACAATGCTTACCTTCAGGTCCTAGTGGGGTACCCACTCCCCGTACAGGTTCGATCCCTGCTCTCGGCATCCTAAAATTGCCCCGTCGTTCAATTGGCAGGACACGTGACTCACGAAAAGCCAATAGCAAAGATTCGATCTTGCTGTTAGACTTGAAATTATAACGGTTCGAAAAAATATTCGTAGAAAATCGAAAAAATACTTGAATCTCGAATTTTTCTATGATATTCTTTCAGAAATGTCAACAGATTACACCTATAGCGGGTAGAGTCTATTGCCATTTTTTTTTGTACCCATGACACATGGGGTGGCTAGTAGGCTGGATAGAGAATTTTTATCTTTCCTAAAGCGTTATTTCTCCTGAATTTGCATTTCTGAGATTTATTTAATTAAAAAAAATAAGTAAAAATCAATTTGCAGAAAAGGAGGCTAGCATGGCTGCTAAACCGTATCCTCGCCCTCTCTCCCATAAAAAAGGATTCCGCGCTCATTTCTATTGGAATGGCAAACAATATAGAAGATATGTCGGACGCGACGAATATGTAGCAAACGCCATTCAGATTAAAATCAACAACCTGATTCTCAGCTTCAAATATGGTCTGCTTACCATTCCCGAAAATATATCTCTGCCTGATTATATTTTTTCTGAGGCTATTGCCAAACCCGATCCAGAAGAAATAGACAACCACATTACCTTTACCCATCTTTCGCACCTGATCCGATATTATCAGGAAAACACTCCCACTAAAGCTCCCAATACCCTCTCCACGGAAAAAATCCATCTCCGACATCTCCAAAATTTTTTGAACCACAAACGAACTAATCCCCTTTTAGAAAGCATCAATGTAGGCTTTTTCAACGAATACAAGCAATTCCGAAGGTCTCAAGGCGTTCTTGGCAACACCATAAACAAAGAATTGGGAACGTTCCAGGTTATGTGGCAACTGGCCATCGAAGGGGAATACATAACCCATAACATCGTGAGAGATGTAAAAAGAGAAAAAAAACAATCCAACCACCATTTCCGAACTACAGAACAGGTTCAGGAAGCTCTCGCCAAAGGAAAACATCGTTCCACTTCAGAAATCCAAAAAATAAAACGGTTTCGCTACCTCAGCCTCCAGGAAATCGAAGAACTCATTGGGATGGCAAAAGATAGATGGGGACAATCCCATTGGATCATCCCAGTATTGATAGGTTTTGCATACACGGGTATGAGGCGTTCGGAACTGGTCAATCTGCAATGGGAAGATGTGGATTTCAACGAAGAAACAATCGTCGTGGATTCCCGAAAACAATCTGTAGACTCGGAATCCGAATCGAGATACATAGACATGACCCCCGAAATCAAAGCCTGCCTGTTGGAGCAAAAAAAACGCTCTTCTTCTGAAACCTGGGTATTTCTTGGGCCAAATGGAATCAAATTGAATGTTCATACTCTAAGAGGTGCGTTTTTATCCATGATTGCAGGAACGAAATTCGAGGGAATTGGTTTCCATGTATTTCGCCATTCCTTGACTTCAAATCTTGCTGCTGCTGGTGTTGAACCATGGATCATCGCTCGCATCCTCGGCCATAAAACTCAAGAGATGCACGAACACTATAAACACCTATTCCCCGATCAACGAAAAACAGCCATGAATAAGCTTTGTGAGGAAATTCCAAAGAAAGAGGAAGAAATATTACCGTTGGAAGATGCTTTGGAAGACTGAATCCATTCGGCAGGTCTATAAATGGCAAAAGCTGAGGCAGACCCGCAAAGTTTCCTCAGCTTTTTAAAGCAATCCATTTATTGACCTCCAGTATTCAGGGAGGCTATGTTCCTTCATTATAAGGAAAAGCTCTCTCTGAATGCAAGAAGTTTTTACAAGAAATAAAAAAAATTTAATCCATGAAAGGGAGAGTGTATGCCATCTCTATTAGACCTGCAAAAACAACTGGAAGCCATTTTTCAGTGCGCCCCTGGGCCGCATGAAATCAGAATTTTTGGACAGAAATACCATGTAACTTACGATGGACAGATACAAAGTTATTATCACGATAAAGGTTTTTCTCTCGGTACTCCCAGAAATCCTCAAGCAGCACTATATCTTCTCCAATCTCATTTTTCAAACGGAGTTTTTCCCAATAACTGCTACATAGTAGCCAACCGTGTTTCAGACAACTACCAGATTGCCACCAAAAGAGGAAAAATTGGAGATGTCTGGTATCCGTCTATGGGCTATTGCCTTACCAAAGAAAGCGATATTCGTGGCTATTGCTCTTTGATCATAGACCTGGATCGCTCTAATAAAACATATAGCGAAGGACAAAAGCAAGTCGCCAGCGATTCGGAATTGGAACATCTAAAAGAAGTGGCACAGGAGATCGAGAAGTATATCGCCCAGTTCGGACTCTCGCCCAATTACTGCCTTATGTCCGGCAACGGATATCAGACGATCTATTTCTTCGAGCCACAAGCCAATGTCCTGGGAACGAAATCCTCCATCAAACGAATCCT
>JABWCH010000035.1 GCA_013359215.1 Candidatus Brocadiia bacterium
AAAAGTTTTTAAAGGGGGTTTGGGGGAAAATTTTTACAAAAATTTTCCCCCAAATAAAAATCTCTTTGCGTAACTCCTATTATTTAATTCTGATTCCTAGATGGAAAGGAACGGATTAGGTTGATTCTCTTGCGACACCATCCATAATCGAACGAGCAATATCCTGAGCATCGTTGCAGCAAAGAATATGAACAGGAACAAGATTCAGAAGGTTGTCTGACCATGGGATGTTTGCTTCTGTGACCATATTCTGTATTTCTTCATACTGAGAATAAACCATGGCTTTGGCTTCTTCTTTGGTTATTTTTTCCGCAAAATCAATATGGAAAAGGATTTGGTGTGTAACAACGCCTTGGGGCGAAAAAATAGGAATAATCAAAATCGGACGGGAATCTCCTAAGCCATACCCTATAAACAAATCCCCTTTCTGCACCACGCTGCGCTTTGTTCCCACAAGAGGAACAGGCGCATTGGCAGAGCGGGATGGGAGACTGGCAGCAAATCCTTCCCTTCTTAGCAAACGCACAGTACTCTCTTTCGTTGGCTGCCCTGATATATTCAAATTTTGGATCTGATAATAGCTATAGCCTTTTATATTCGCAATCGCATGCTGGAGCTGGCGCAAACGTTGGAAAATGTGATCGCGTAAAGTCTCTGGAGGAATGCTTGCCTTAGCCATGGCATCGAATAAAATGCCATGATCATCCATTTCCAGACGGCTCGTGCCAACAGTAACGGTTTTTGCCTGATGTTTAATGGCATCAATAGGTCTTGCCATCTCTTCTACAGCACGATGCAAACGATCCACTAAAACATTCAAAATGGAAGTAGGCGTAGCAACCTGCCCAAACTCTTCATAGAATTGCTGCCTGGACATCCTTCCTGTTGCATGAGCAAGAAGCATAGTGATTTCAGCACAAGTAGAAGGCGATAGAGAAGAATGAAATAATCCTTGCTGCCTTCTCTGGTGGAATTCTTTGCTGAATTGGAGAATATCTTTTTGTATTTCCACATTTCGCTCCAGGCTACTTTGGCTTCCTTGCGTAAGATTCATGACCAATCGATCTCTAAGACCTGCAAAAAAACGCGATTGGCGATGAATGCTAAGAGCAGAATAGTAGCCAAAAAGATGCCCTGCGAGTGTATTCAGAATCAAAGAAGATAGCTCATCCGCCTTAGGAACTTCTATAATCCCCATAGCATAAGGATCAAAACGTCTTTCTCCTTCTTGTGTAATCACAATAGGCAACGAATTATGAGCCTTGAAGATGGCAACATCTTTGATAATATCGCCTAAAACGCTAGGAGGGCTTCCTGCTGCGCAAACCAAAACCATCGGTTCTGAAGACAAGTCAATATGCTTCTTATCTTCTATATAATCGCAGGCAATCGATTTATAGCAAAGCTCAGAAAGTTTGATGCGTATTTCCTGTGCTGCGACATAGTTTGCACCACTTCCTACAATAGCCCAGTGGCGGCGCAGGAGCGACCATTTTTCAGCAAGCTCTGCGATTTTCTCTTTTTGTGCAATAACATGAGACAAAAGAGCAGGAAGGTTTTTTAGGGATTCTATTCTGGATAAGATTTCCTGAGAAGAAATAGATTGAGTTGCCTGACCAATGGCAGTTGTAAGAATTTCTCCTGCTGTAACTTGCGAATAGAAAGCTTTTGTGGATGCAACAGACATTTCAATATCGCGGCCATCGCTTGTATAAAAAACACTATCGACCATAGTGGTAACCTGCGAATTTCTGCGGTTCACAATAGCCATAGTATATGCACCACGTTTTTTAACCATATCGATAGCCCTGTTGGTGTCTGTCGTAGTCCCAGATTGAGTTACGGCAATTACCAGGATATCGCTCATATCAGGCTTAAGATAAAAACCAGAAAGCTCTGAGGATTTAATTCCTCTTACCTGGAAGGATTCCAGGGTTTTTTCCATACGATAGGCAATAGCAAAAGCAGCTATGCTGGCTGTTCCCTGGCCTATTGTATAGATTTTTTTTATCTTCCCTTTTTGCAAAGCTTCCAATATCTTAGGAGAAAGAATCTTTTCCTGCTCTATATATATTTTATTTTCAAGATACTGAAATTTTCCTTTGATTGTGTTGATCATGGACGAGCTGGCCTGGTGTACTTCTTTGGCAAAGAAATGCGGGAAATTCTGGCGGTCAATATCTCTTGTCGTAATCTCTGCTTTTTTTATTTTTTCAGGTGCTAACTTAATAGGGATTCCATCATAATAGAAAGCTTGAATCCCTTCCAGGCCGCCTTTATTGTGATCCAGAATAAAAATTTGTCCTTGTGTTTCTGGCTTTCCTTGCACTCTGGGCGTTTCACCATCCATAGCCAGATAATACTCTGTGTCTTCTACGATGCCATAAACCTCAGAAGCAACGATATATCGGTCAGCGGCAATGCCAACATAAATAGCTTGTCCGCTCCCTCGTAAAGCTAAAAAAACCTTGCCAGGCTCTAAGTCGCTTTGCAAGGCAATGGCATGTGAGCCTGTAAATCCAAAAACAGCCTTACGGAAAGCTTGTTCCACGCTTAATCCTTTTTGTACTTCTTGCTGGACGGCTGTGGAAATGATTTTAGCATCGGTTGTGATCCTCTCCGAAATCTGCACATTCTGTTCCTGGGCTATCTTTTCTTTGAGTTCATCATAGTTATCAATGTCGCCATTGAGAACAGCAAAAATATGCCCCTTATTTTGATAAACAGAATGGGATTCCAGCTCAGGTATCTCTTCTTCCATGCTTTTGGTTACGCACACTAGAGCATTGTCCAGGGGATGGCAGTTGTAGATATTGATAATTCCATTAGAAGCCCATCGTGTATGGGAAAGATATTGTATGGGCTGAGAGCTGTTGGCAAGCGCGTAGTGAAAAAGATAGTCTTCCTGAATGAGCTTCCTTAGCTCTGTTACATTATCTCCTAGTTTTCCTACAGGGTTGCAAACCTTAAAAATAAAGCTTACTGTATGCCCATTTGGCAAAACACATTCCCTTATGGAAAGAGAAACAAGCTCTGTCAATTGCTTTCTTTCCAGAAATTTTTCCATAAGGCTGTTTTGTTCCAGACAGCGAGAAAATTCTTTATAGCCTTCGCTGGTAAAAGAAAGCGTAATGACAAAACCAGCCGAATCTCTACCGCGTATTTCCAGGCGATCCAGAATGTTGAAAATACTATTGATACGTCGTAGGGCATGAAGTATGATACAAGGAACACTATCTAGCTTGATAACACTCAGCTTTTGCATTGCTGCCATGTTGGAAAAATGTTCTTTTTCGATTCGCCAGTGGATGTCTCTAAGCCGAATCAAAATAGCATTTTTGGCTTCATCCATTTCCCATTGGGACTCTTCTTGAGCAAGAATAGACTGGATTCTTCTAGCAATGGATTGTAGAATTTCTTGCTGTTTTGCATCTCTCACAAAAAGGCAAAAAAGCTCATCTTCTTGCAATCGGGTTTCTTTTTCTAATCGAGACAAAAAAGAGCTTTTATCCTTTAAGAAGTCGTCTATGGAAAAAAAACAAGACAGATCTTCCTCTAATTGTCTCCAATCCAGCACTTTGCCTGAAGTTTCCTGCTTAAATTCCAAAATAGCAGTTAGCCCGCATCTTAATATTCTAGCATCAAACGGAAACAAAAGAACGGAGCCGAGAGGCGCGTTCTTAGGAAAATGCCCAAAATAAATCGGCGGCATTCTCTTTAAAATCTTTTTTCCTAATCTATGAAGTATACGCAAAATTTGCATATTCATTTCCTTTTAAAAAATACCAATTTCCCCATAAAACTGTCAACTTAAGAAGGTCAAACTGGAGCAGCCGCTCCGTGTAAGCCTTCTTTCGGGAATCCAAAAAACAGGTATCAAGCTTTTCTTTGTGCCAAGTTTAGCTTGACAGTGTTATGGGCTAGTATATAAAACCCTTTTCAGGGTAAAGAGTTGCATCGAAAACTTAACAGTTATGGATAAGACATTTCCTGGATTTGTTTTTGCAAGTTATCTAAAATCTGCCCTCTGTCTCCTTCTATATCAAGCATGCTATTAAGCGTGTGCCTTTCTTGGGAATTAGTACAGATATGATCTTGTAGAAGCCGCAGAAAATTGCTGGAGTTGAGGGGGACAGCATAATACAAATCTTCAAATTTTTCTTTTGGAAAACAGATTGTATTATTATTGTCTTTGATCTGATAAATGTCTTGTGAAAATTTTTCTATCTTAACCATAGAATTTCCTTTATTTTAAATTAATGAGATAGCCCCATTGAAAAGAATTGCTTAAAAAAATATTGGGATTGAATTGGTCATTCTGTAACTCGATCCAATTGTCTTTGCGTTTAATCCCTATTTTTTTTATGTCTTTTAAATGAATTAAAATATCTTCATAGCAATAGACTTTTTTCTCGTTCACGGTAACGATTCTATCTCCTGGCTGAAATGGAACTTCTTTTGATGCTTCCCATATTTCCAAATCCAAGTCAATTACTTTCTGTATGTATTTGTCATCAGGAATACTCTCTTTTTTCAGGCCAATCAACTCCTGGATTTCTTTAGACATTTTATACAGCCATGGGCCAAAAAGAATACGCTCTTTTTCCCCTGGTCTTTGCAATTTTTTTTGGGACAACACAATTTTGTTAAAAAGAGCAAACAAAATTTTCGCTTTTCTGCTGTTGTTTTGTTTGTAGGAAACATACGCCATAGAAACAAAGTTTGCAAGAGGGATGTTTATCTGCTGTCCTTGTAGCCTTTTTTTTGCAAAAGCTTCTAATTCTTCACTTTTTTCTGCTTTATATAGCGCATATTGTAGTATTTCTTCTGCCGTAGTTTGTCCAGCCAGATCTTGGATTTTGTTTTCCAAAAGGTATTTTAAGAATATGATAGAATGTTGGGCTGCTGCATTAGGGGATGTTTCCCAAACAAGAATTGCCATGATAAAATGGTAACGGGGATATTGCGGATCTACGCTAAGAGCCGCCTGGATTACATCTACTAGATCTTTTTTTGATATAGAAGAAGATTCAAATTGGTTTACGATTTCTGTACGCAGACTCATGATTTCGGATTGAGCATAAGTGTCATTGTTTTTTAAAGCTATTTGGGCATACTTTAAGGCATTGGTATATTCTCGCAAAGCCTTAGCAATTCTTATCTGGCCTCTTAGAGATTCTATATGCAAAGGCATAATCTGCAAAGCCTGGCTGTAATCCTCTTTCGCCTTTGCATAGTTTTTCTGTTTTTCCAGACATCTTGCCCTTATATAATAATAAGAAGCTGTTGGTGCTGTTTTTTTGGAAATAGCGTCAGATATGTCTTTTAAAGCAAGTTCAACAGAATCATTTTGCAAATAGCAATCTGCCCTATAAAATTTTGCTTCCAGGTAGTTTTCATCCTGGTTTAAAATTTGATCCAATTTGGCTATTGCCTCTTTATATTGCTCTGCACGATATAGTTTTACAGCTTCTTCATAGACACTTCCCAGGTCAACACCAGGCGGTTTTTCTGTTTTTTTTTTACTATCATCCTGGGCTGCTACAGCCACAGGATCTTCAGAAGTTTTGATTATCTCTGCCTTCTTAACAGGAACAGCAGTATTCGAAGGAGATGTCTTCATAAAATATAGAACCAAGAGAATCAACAAAAGAATAAAGCCCAATAAAGAAAATAGCCATATTATGGTAAGATCGTTTTTGGGAGCAACCACCCTCCGTTTTCCAGAAGCACGCTCACGCTCTTGGGCTAAACGAGATCTTTTCTGTATTTTAGGACGTTTTCCTGATTGACTCTTTTGCTTATCTAGTTTTAAAGATTCTTTAGCTGGTAAATCTTCTATATTTTGGAAATTTTGTATTTCAGGAATACCAGAAAGGTTAGACGTTGCTGGCAAATCCATTTCTTTAGGGAATTCTTGCAGTGGTCTTATGTCTCGCAGAGAAGCCTTTTTTGAGATAAAATCGTTGTGGTCTATTGCTGTAGGATCATCAGCTCCAAAAGCAAAAGGTATCATCCGTTTTGCCTGAGCAACATCAACCGTTTGATCCTGATTTTGTACAATAGGAAGACTATCGGGAATCCCTGGCTTCACTGTCTGGGCAAAAGGCAAAGCAAAGGCTTCCTGGTCGTCTTTTAAAGAATTGAAAAAGCCCGAATCCATCTCGTGAGATTCTTTGGCATTCTTCTGTATATCAAAAGGAGAATCATTCTGGAACGACCATTCTTGCGTTTGGGCTGTAGGTTCAGAAATAAAAAATTTATCAAGCCCTGCCTTTTGCAGGTCAATTTCTTTGATTGGGGCGATATTTTTGGGAGCTTCTTCAATATCAATAGCAGACCCAAGGGGCATGAGACCAAAGGTAGCAGATGGATCAGAATTGCTTTTCTTCTGGTTGGATTCCTCTACAAAAGGAGGCTCTGCAAAACTTTCTTCCTTAAAACAATCTAAATCCATAGGCATTTCCAGCAAGGCATCCTGTGGCTTTGCCTGTCCAAAGCCGATCTCTGGCTCATCATCACCCAAGGTTTTCTGTACCAAAAAGTCATGATCCAGAAAGCCTGCGTCTGGAATATCATCCTGTTTTTCCTTTTTGACAGCTATTTCATCTTCTTCGCTTAGCGTATTGGAAACAGCTACTATGTCTTGCTCGTCTAAAGAAAAATCAAAATTAGGTGCATCTAAAATTTCAGGCAAAGAAGAAAAGGTCATATTGGCCTGTTTTCCCATGTCTGTGGAATCCAAACTTGGCAAGGTCTCAGGCTTGTCTTCTAAAAAATTTTCCTGATAAAGGACATCAGCATTGTTCTGCAAAAAACTTTTTTCTTCTTCCAGAGAAAAAGCAGGTTCTTGCTTTATATCCTCTTCTTGCGCTTTGGGGTCTTCCCATAATCCATTATTTTTTTGGAGATGGCTTTCTAAAACGTCTTCCTCTTCTTCCTCTTCCTCTAATTCATCCCATTCAATAGGAACTGCATCAGGAAGCTGCTCTTGAATATAAGAAGAAGGCGGTTCTTCTGGCTTTTCTCCAACAGCTAAAAATTTTCCCGACGAATCCTCTAATTCTTCGATTTCTTCTAATTCTTCAATTTCTTCGATTTCTTCTCCAGACGTATTGTCTCTTTTAGAAAAAGAACAAAAAGGGCATGATGGAACAACAGATTCAGAAAGAGGATAGTTGAAAATACAGCCACATTGCTCACAAATACATTCTTGTAATTTTTGCTCTTTTAAAATAGTATGAATTTGCCCTTGTGTTATATACCCTCGGTTTAAAAGTATTTGTCCTAAATATTGCTTTTCTTCCTGGTTTTTTTGAATTTTCAAACTTTCTTCAATTTGTAGCCTTGTAGCAAATCCTTTTTGGAAGGCTAAAATTCCAAATAGCCTCAATTTATCACTTATAGAAGCCATACCATTGATTCCTTAGAATTACCTATTCTAGGTAGCAGGTAAGTGTTCGAAAGATCCCATTACAAAGAAAGCCGAAAAATGGCTTTCACTTGTGCTACTAACCACTTCGGCTGTTTATATTTTATCAGGTGATTGCCCAAAAGCCTTAGTTCATAATGATTGCTTTCATAAAACAAATTCTATCAAAACATGAACTATTTTGTCAATCTATAATCCAATCGTTACGTAAAAAATCCCATCAGAACCATGCAGCTTGTCCCAACAGCAAAAAGAATCCTGGTATCCTTTGCTTTACCTGCCAAATATGCCTGACTTCCTTACAAATGGTTTCGTTAGAAATTCTCCAATTCTTCCAAAAAAAGAAAAAAGCTGGCTATTTTTTTCTGCTGTTTTACATCCAGGCATAAATAATCATAGCGGAGCGATTCTGCTATTTGATAGATGTCTTTTTCTCGTTTTCTGTAATGTCTGCCAGCCAAATCGTATATTTTTTCAAGCACATTGGCAGGATGGTCATACGAAATCTCTGGATCATTCTGCAAAAGATCATATTGCAGATATGTCTGAATATAATTTGCTGTTAGTTTTGTATCTATGTGTTCAAACAAATTTGGATCCGCTAAAAACCAGGATTCTATTTCCATGATTGCTAAAAGAACTCTGATTTTGCAAATTTTTAGTGGAAGGGCTCGTTTGGCAATGACTTTTTCCATTGTATCCAGCAGCCTTTTTTCATCTTGTCTCTTTTGAGGATAAAGGTCTCGAAGTCCAAGAATTTTACCAAACCCTTTATTTTTCATATTTTCGTAATTGTCCAGCATATCGCTCAAAAGTTTACTGTTCCCAATATCATCAGGCTCTCCGCCTATATCCACAATCAAAAAATAGTTAAGACAGCCCGTTGTTGATGCCTTGATCTGAACAAAACGTTTTGCTCCTCGGATTTTTTCAGAAATGATTTCTACCTTATCATATCCATAAAGCGCATATAGAAGTTTTTTTACAAAAATTTGCTCTGTCTGGCCTTCGACAAAAATGGCTACTTTCCTCATGAATCTATCCTTTAAAATACTCGGAGGCTAGAAAATCAAAATTATTTAAGCCTGTAAATTCGAATTCTTCAAACATTTCTGGAGAATTTTTTTTACTGAAAATATTCATACCTCCAGGAATTCGATCAATCAGTAACCAGTAATCTAGGGGAATAGCATTCATGACAAAACGGTCATTGGAAGTCATAAAAATCTGTACAGGAGAAACATTATCTTTAGAAGAAAATTTTTTTAAAATAAGCTTTATAAGCCTGGAAGAACGCTCAAAATCCAGACCTTCGCCAATATCATCTATTAAAATACAACTTTGTGCTGATGAGGAAAACTGCAAATAGTTGAGATGGATAATCAGTGCAAGCGCACGAAACATCCCCTGTGATATTTCCCTTTGTGGTATTTTGTATTCCAAATCTTCTTCTTGTATATGAAAAGCATATAAAGATGCAGGAGGTGCCTGGATTTTTCCAACAGATTCAATAGTAATCTCTTTTAGATTATAGTTGAGAAATTGCATGTCCTTCTTTATTTCCTCAAAAAATCTAGACCCCCATTGTTTTATTGCATCATTATATAAAGCAATGATTTTGTCTGGATCTTTATCGAAATCTTCTTCTCTAGTTTCTGTTCCTGTTGAATTTACGATAATAGCCATAGTATTTCGGCCAAAATCGGTTGCAAAGCGGTATGTCCGTAAAAAACTGCTCCATTGAGACAAGGCAGATAAGAAAGGATGCTGGATGGAATCGCATTTTTTTACGGCAGCCAGTTCATGGGTTTCTATCTGGAATTCTATTTTTTGCTGAAGCTTTTCTGCCCATATTGTACCTTTACCAGAAGAATCTCTTTCTAAACGTATCTGCTCATTTTCTATAAAAGTTTCTTTTAAAACTTGATAGTTTTCTATGGAAAGGGAATATTGGATTTCCGTTTTCTGGTCTTTTTGGAATACTATTTCCCAATTTCCTGAGCCGATTCTGCCTCCAGACAGTAGACCACCTAGATTGTTTATTGTATTGACAATTCTTGTTTTGCCACTAGCATTCTTTCCTACGATTAAATTCAATTCAGGATGAAACTGGCATTGTTCTATTTTCCACATTTGCGGTTTATTTGAATGCTGCAAATAAGTATATTTTTTGATTATCATCGGGAAATCCTAAAAAACAGGATTAAACATTCTCGTGTACCTTCTATTTCGATTTTGATATTTTTTTTCAAGAGCATTAAAACTTGTTGGGATACTTTCGCAGGTAGAAGCCCATAGTTGATGTTCCAACGAGAAAATCCAATCGTTACGTAAAAAATCCCATCATGATTCCTGATAGCCCCATTTTTCCAGAATTTGCCTATTTTTACGAATCAAATCAATGCGTTTCTGCACACACGCAGAAGAGCTAAGGGCATCCGATGGCGTATTCATCGCATAGTCTAGCATCTTTTCTACGGATGTGGCTATAACATGAAGCCTTGTATCTGAAGATCCATAGTAAATATACAAGTTTTTACCTTCGTCATCAATCCATCCATTCGAAAAAACAACATTAGAAACATCCCCTACCCGCTCTTCGCCTTGAGGTGCAAGAAAATAGCCACCAGGACTGTACACGATTCTCCAAGGTTCTTCCAAACTCGTTATAAATACATAAAGCACATAGCGTAAACCAGCCGCTGTATTTCTAACTCCATGAGCCAATTGCAACCATCCATGTTTTGTTTTGATGGGAGCAGGCCCAAGTCCGTTCTTGCTTTCTTTGATCGTATGATAAACACGATTGTCTACAATTCTTTCTTTCCGAATTTCAGCATTTTCCATACTCTCAGAAAGCCCCCATCCAATTCCGCCTCCTGTCCCCGCATCAATAAATCCATCCTGAGGTCGTGTATAAAAACCATACTTCCCTTCTATAAATTCAGGATGCAGAACAACATTACGCTGCTGAGGAGAACCAGTTTTAAGATCAGGCATCCTCTCCCATGCCTTCATATCCCTGGTTCTTACGATTCCACATTGCGCTATAGCAGAAGAAGTATCCGATGCCCCCGCGCTCTTGTCTTTTCTTTCTGTACAAAACAGCCCATATATCCACCCATCTTCATGCTTTACCAAACGCATATCATAGACATTCGTATCAGGATCTTGCGTCTGAGGAATAACAACAGGCTCATCCAAAAACTGAAACTTTTCTACAGGGCTTTTGCTCTGCGCCACAGCAAAAAAAGATTTGCGATCAACACCTTCTATCCTAGCCATAAGATAATACATATCAGCAATTTTAATTGCTCCGCTATTAAAAACAGAGTTAACAGCAAGACGCTCTAAAAAATATGGATTGCTACCGCCATCCAAATCAAACCGCCAGGATATAGGCAGATGCTCTGCTGTTAAAACAGGGTATCGATAACGAGAATACAAACCATTTTGCGCAGGAATCTCTTCATTCCCACGAAGAAGAAATTCTCTCTGCGCTAAAAGCCTATTTTGCACTTGCTTCTCAAAACTTCGGTTTTCCATGGTATTTTCTTTCTTTTGGCTTGCACATAAAATAATTAACCGCAGAGGCGCATAGAGGGAAAAAATAACCATACAATTCTGCGGTTAATTATATTTTATCAATAAGTTACAATATGTATAAAAACTTTTGAACACACACCTATTCTATTTTCTCTTTTGCAAGAATAATATACATATCTTGCTTATAATCATAGCTTACATAAGCAATCCAGGAATCAGAACCTTTTTCCCTTTTGCTTTGATAGCTATAGCCTTCTGTAGACTTTACACCATTTGTAATCCATTCTCGTATAATATATTTATTTGGATTATCAGCTACTACCTCATAAAGTGCAATAAAATCATTCTTGCCAACAGATTCTGGTGGTGTCCAATTCAAAATGGTTTTATTTTGGGCATTCCAGGCAGCCCAGATTTTTATATTTCTATACACTTTTGCAGGTATTACAAAGACAATTTCATATAATAGGCCATAAAAATTCCTTAAAAATTATAAATATTTCGAAAATTATAGTAAAGGAAAATTCCAAGTACCCCAAGAACCATCAAGCAGGAAGACGAAAGTTCTGGAACGGTTGAGATTGTTTGAAATGAGGTTGTTCCTGATGTGTATAAAGAATTGATTTCTGTTGGACTCAGAGCTTTATGCCAGATTGAAAATTCGTCTATGCTGCCTTTAACTGAATAATCCGAATGATATGCCTCTCTGTTACCAATATAGAAAGGACTAGTATAATTTTCGATACTGCCAGTTGTATCCTTGGAAGATTTAGCGACTGCATTCATGTATAGAGTAAAAGTATTTCCATCTCGAACGAGCGTAATATGCTGCCAGGCATTCAAGGTGAGCGCAGTGCTTGTACTATAGTTGATCTCCAAGTTTTGGCTTAATCCGCCTCGAATGGCCCAATCGAGTTTGTTTGAATAGATTTGTAAAAAATGCTCATGGCCGCTTGTGGTTCCCTGGGAAAAGATATTGGCATAATTGGACTGAGAGCCATTGACATAAAGCCACAGAGCTATGCTAAAGTCATTGGCCCCGAAATTAAAAATTGGGCTATCTGCGATGCGCACTTGGTCGCCAATGCCATCCAACACCAGTGCATTTCCATACTGCCCTGTGGCCCAAGTGGGATTGCCTGACAAGGTTCCTTGCATGGATGATATTGTATCGTAAGTGCTACTCCCCATTCCTTCGTCGAATTTCCAATAACCAACGAGAGAGCTTTCGTATGTTTCAGCAAAAATACCACAATTCGCTACGATATAAAGACAAAACCAGATAATAATGTGATGCCTCATATTTTTCCCTTTTTAGAAAATAGGAAATATTTCCGAAAATAGAGCAATAGACCAATGCAAGAGAGTATTAAGGAACATGGTTCTGGTACTGGATTTTGATAGCTAACCCCTGGCACAACAAAATTGCTATCCCACCTTGCAATTCCTTTAGAGACACGGATTTCATCGATATAGCCGTTCAATCCATATTCTGTCCATCCATCATAAGTACCAAAAAACATATTTCCTGTGGTAGGCAAGCCTTGAGTGCCGTAACCGCCTGTGGAGGAAGAATTGAAATTCAAGGTTTCTTTTTGTCCATTGATAAAAAGAGAACCCGATGTCTGGGATGTCATAACCAATCCCAGGTGATACCAGGTGTTCAGGTTGATGGTTGTGTTGCTTCTGTGAGTTACGCTTGATGTTCCTGAACTGAGGATAATCTTTTGTCCCTGGATTTGCAGCATATTTTTGCTTTCGACTCCCCAGAATGTATTGTAGGAATTATAGCTGGAAACACGCAACCAGAAATCCACTGTATAAGGATAGGTCACAGTGCCTATGTTGTAATAAACGAAGTCGCCAGTTCCATCAAAACGATATGAACCATTGCCAAACTGGTAAATATTATTCACGACCTGGGTGTTTCCATAGGTGCTGACAGAACGATGGTAAGTGGATTGATCAATAAAATTCTCTCCATTAAGATACAAATCCGTATAGCTGTCTATCCCTTCCCCTAGAAGGGAAAAGCATACAATAAACAAGCATAAAAAATATTTCTTCATAGCTTTTGCCTCCAAAAATGTATTTTTCTTGTAGAAGAGGAAGCCTTTATTTCTAAATGGGTTAAAATTTTTTCCTCTCTTTAAACAAACGATGAATTCATCATAATATAAAATTTTAAAGAAATCAATATTTTTTTCCTGCAAGAAATGTCATGGAGCAATTTCAAAAAAACTTGATTTTTTTCTATATCTTTATCTCTACCGAGAAAAAATCTTTTGAAAAATAGATAACATAAGATTAAAATCAATAATTTAACATTGTCGTTGAGTTCTTACTTATTAGGAGCGTTTTTTTATGGAACTGATCTTAAAAAATGGAAGGATTGTGACAGCATCCGATACATATAAGGCTGATATTGGCATACGAAATGGGAAGATTGTTACCATTGCCCAGGAAATCCCCTGTCTCGAAAAGAGTACAGTCATAGATGCCAAAAACAATTATATATTCCCTGGGATTATAGATGCCCATGTACATTGCCAGCTTCCTATGGCAGGAACAATTTCCAGCGATGATTTTATCAATGCTACCAAGGCAGGAGCTTGCGGTGGTGTAACTACAATCATCGATTTTTCAACGCAAATGCCAGGCAAAAGCCTTGTGGACTCTATCCTGCAAAGAAAAGAAGAAGCAAGAGGAAAAGTCTGTATTGACTATAGCCTCCATGCAGGAATTACAGACTGGGGATTGGCTCAGAATGAGATAGACCGCGCTTTCCAGGAAGGCGTTAGTAGTTTTAAAATGTTCATGACGTATCGACAGCGCGGTCTGATGTCTGACGATGCACAAATTTACCATGCACTAGAAGAAACCAAGAAAAGAGGAGGGATCATCACTGTACACGCAGAATCCACACCTTTGCTTGATTTTTTAGTAAAAAGATACCATGAACAAAAAGAACAGTATGGCGCTTATGCCCACGTTCTTAGCAGGCCAGATATGATCGAAGTAGATGCTATAGAAAGAGCTGTTCGCCTTGCTGAACTAAGCAAAGGAAGACTCTATGTTGTCCATACTTCCACAGGAAGAGGCGCAATGGCAATCCGAGAAGCAAGGTTTCGAGGCGTGCAAGTTTATTGCGAAACATGCCCTCAGTATCTCCTGTTAGACGAAAGCGTTTTTCAAAGACAAGATGGACACCTCTATGCCTCCTGCCCCCAAGTGAAAAGCAAAAAAAACCAGGAAGAACTGTGGCATCTTATCCAGACAGGAGATATCCACGTAATCGCAACAGACCATTGTACCTTTACCAAAGAACAAAAAGACCTTTGGAAAGGGGATTTTACTTGCATTCCTTTTGGCTTACCAGGAATAGAAACGATGCTGTCCACAACCTACACAAAAGCAGTCCATTCTGGTCTGATTTCTCCCTCCCGCATGGTCGCACTTCTTAGCACTAACCCTGCCAAAATTTTCGGCCTCTATCCTCAAAAAGGAACGATTGCGATTGGAAGCGATGCTGACCTTGTTGTCTTTGATCCCCATAAAAAAAGCGTACTAGATTACAAAAACCTCCAAACCAACTGCAATTGGTCGCCTTACCAGGGAATGGAAATCACGGGATCAACTGCTATAACAATCAGCAAAGGCAAAATTCTTGCCATGGATGGCAAATTTATAGGCGAGGCAGGACAGGGTGATTTTGTTTTCCGCACTGCTTGCCAAACCATATAGAATAGGAAGGAAAAAAATGGGCAATCATGGAAAACTTTGGTGGCAATCTGGTATAGTATATCAGATATATCCGAGAAGCTTTCAGGATAGCAACCAGGACGGAGTCGGAGATTTGAAGGGGATTATTTCTCGCCTGGACTATTTGAATGATGGAACAAAAGATTCTTTAGGAATCGATGCTATATGGTTATCCCCTATATATCCTTCACCTATGACAGATTTTGGCTATGATATAAGCGATTACAAAGACATTGATTCTCTTTTTGGAAGCAAACATGACTTCCAAGAGCTTTTAGCAAAAGCCCATCAGCGGGGCATAAAAATCATTTTAGACCTTGTAATCAACCATACATCAGATCAGCATCCCTGGTTTTTAGAATCCAGAAGCAGCAAAGAAAATCCGAAACGAGACTGGTATATCTGGCATCCTGGTAAAAAAGGCAAAGCACCCAATAACTGGTTCTCGGCTTTTGAACTCCAATCTGCCTGGTGGTGGGATGAAAAAACGCAGGAATTTTACTTAGGCACATTTACCCGACAGCAGCCTGAACTGAATTGGCGCAATCCAAAGCTTAAAGAAGCTATGATGGATGTTATCCGATATTGGCTGGATATGGGCGTGGATGGGTATAGAATGGACGTTGTCAACTGGTACATAAAAGACGACCAGTTTCGAAGCAATCCCTGGCATATCCAATGGACTCCCCCTGACCTCCAAAGGCATATCTATGATCGGAATCGACCTGAGACTCATGAAGTCTGCAAAGAGATACGTTCTGTGGTGAACCAGTACCAGGATCGTATGCTTGTTGGAGAAATCTATATGGAAAACCTGGAATCTGTAGAGGAGGTCGCGAAATACTATGGCAACCAGGATGAGCTGCATCTTGCCTTCAATTTTGCTTTTCTCCACCAAAAATGGAATGCAGCTTGCTTTCATAAACAAATCCAAAGATGGGAAAAAAGCATACCCCAGGGATGCTGGCCTAATTACACGCTGAGCAACCATGATCAGGCCAGGCACTATAGTCGTTATGCCAAAAAGGGCGAAAGCCATAGCAGGGCAAAAGTCGCAGCCGCGTTGCTCCTTACTTTGCGGGGAACTCCTTTTCTTTACTATGGTGAAGAGATTGGTATGGAAAATGCCAAAATTTCACGCGATGATCTTCGCGACCCACTAGGAGTCAAGGCATGGCCATTTCTTCCAGGCCGCGATGGCGCAAGAACTCCTATGCAGTGGGATAACACACAATATGGCGGCTTCTCTAGCTCCAAACCCTGGTTACCCGTTGGCAACCACGATTTTTCCAAAACTGTCCAGGCACAAAAGGACTCGCCTGACTCCTTGCTTTCTTTCTATCGAAATCTCATCTGGCTCAGAAAAAGCACTCCTGCCTTGCATTCAGGAAAATATGAACCTTTGATCCATTCACCCAAGCATTGTCTTGCCTATAGAAGGTTTACGCAGGAACAGCAAATTTGCGTTGTTCTAAACTTCAGCAACCAAAAGCAGACCATTAGACTGGACTTTTCTGATTCTCCCTGCCAAATACTTTTCGGAACACACCGCAGCCCAGGAGAAAAAATGCCAACCAATATCATGGAAATTTTACCATACGAGGTATTGCTCTTGGCTAAAGGATAAATACAGGGCTGCTTTTCCTGAGACTCATTAAGAAAGCCAGGATGTTTTAAGATGGGAAATGCTTGCTTTTTTTAAATGTTTATATATAATTTCAAAATAAAAGTTGTCTTGTATTTTATCTTGGACAAGCCGAAACCAAAAAAGTGTTAATCACGAATAAGAAGAATATACAAATTACGCGAATAAAATTTTTATAAAAACGATTCGTGCCATTCGGCAATTCGTCTTATTCGTGATAAAAATCTTTGCTTTTCGGCAAACATCTAATTTCTTAGTTCTACGAAGAATGGGAAAGTTATTTCATGCTTATCGCTAACGAAAGGTAGATTCATGTCTTATCAATATATTTACATAATGAAGGGCTTAACTAAACGCTATTCAGGCAGAGAAGTTCTGAAGAATATATGGCTTTCTTTTTTCCCTGGAGCAAAAATTGGAGTGATAGGCCAAAATGGTGCTGGGAAAAGTACACTACTGAGGATAATGGCTGGATTGGATACAGAAATAGATGGAGAAACCTGGGTAGCACCAGGTGTAAAAATAGGCTATCTGCCCCAAGAGCCTCGGCTGAATCTTGAAAAAAATGTTTTAGAAAATATCATGGAAGCTGTGGAAGAAAAAAAAGCCTTGCTGGATCGATTTGAAGAAATCAGCAAGTCTTTTGAGAAAGAACTAAGCGATGATGAAATGAACCAGCTTGTTGCAGAGCAAGGGGATCTTCAGGAAAAAATCGATGCTGGAAATCTTTGGGATTTAGAGCGAGAGATTGAAGTCGCCATGGATGCTTTGCGATGCCCTCCTGGCGATGCGAGGATCGAAACGCTTTCTGGTGGAGAAAAACGCCGCGTTGCCTTGTGCCGACTGCTGCTTCAAAGACCAGATATGCTTCTTCTGGATGAACCGACCAACCACCTGGATGCTGAGTCTGTTGCATGGCTTGAACGCTTTCTTAAAGAATATCCTAGCACCGTGATTTTAATCACCCATGACAGGTATTTTTTGGACAATGTAACAGAATGGATTCTGGAACTGGAAAACGGGCGCGGAATTCCCTGGAAAGCCAACTACTCTTCCTGGCTAGAGCAAAAAGATAAAAAGTGGGAAGACGAAGAAAAGCAAAGCAATTTAAGGCAAAAGCAGTTGAAAGAAGAATTGGAATGGATCGGGCAGTCGCCTAAGGGGCGTTTAGCCAAAAGCAAGGCACGCATCAAATCATACGAAGCACTCTTGGATAAAGTCCAGTCCGAGGAGAAAATCCCTGGGCCATCCCAAATCGTTATTCCTCCTGGCCCACGCCTGGGAAATCTAGTTGTCGAAGCTAAGAACCTGAGCAAAGGCTATGGGGAAAGGCTGCTCATCGATAGCTTTTCTTTTAGCATTCCGCCAGGTGGTATCATTGGAGTTATTGGGCCTAATGGAGCAGGAAAGACAACCCTTTTGCGTATGATAACAGGCCAGGAAAAGCCAGATAAAGGATCATTGACAGTAGGTGAAACAGTAAAGCTGGCTTATATAGACCAGTCCCGCGATATTCTGACCGATGGCAAAAGCGTATGGGAAGAAATTTCCGATGGAAAAGAAGAAATCCAACTTGGCAAACGCCTGGTGAAGAGCCGTTCCTATTGTGCCTCCTTTAACTTCAAAGGGACGGATCAGCAGAAGCTTGTTGGAAATCTTTCTGGTGGAGAGAGAAACCGTGTCCTTCTTGCCAAAATGCTAAAGCAAAGTGCTAATTTGATCCTTCTGGATGAGCCCACCAATGATTTGGATGTGGACACTCTAAGAACTTTGGAAGAAGCCCTTCTGGAATTTGCTGGATGCGTTATCATCACAAGCCATGACAGATGGTTTTTGGATAGGATAGCCAACTATATTCTCGCATTTGAAGGGGATAGCCAGACAGTATGGTTTGAAGGAAATTATGCTTCTTACGAAGAAAATTTGAGGCAAAGAAAAGGCGAAAGCTATCGCGGGCCAAAGAGAATCAAATATAAAAAATTGATCCAATAAGGAATACCTATTCCAGCGTTTTATATGGTCATAAAAAAAATTTTTATGACCATACATTGAACATAAGTATATAAAACTGTTTGTGCCATTTGATTAATGGATATTTTTATGACAACTTTAATTGCTTGTTTTGTTGTTCTATTAGCTGCTGTTGTTTACTTTTTTATTATTGACCCTTATCTGATCGTGAAAAAACCGTGGAAAAAAAGTACTAAAAACTATTCTAATCAGGATTTGACTTTTGTTCTAAGCAAGAGCGAGAAGGCGAGAGATATATTCGAACGCAAAGCTGCTGTTAGGAAATCAACGCATCAGATAGAGGCGATTCGTCCTGTAAGTGATAGGAAAGAGAGCCAGGCTGGACTGCAAAGACTAGATCCCTCTGTGAGATCCTCCAGGGAAGTTGCATCCGTTTCTCAGTCCAAGGTAGTTCCTATCCGTTCTGTGGCTGAAAATAGCCAGCAAGAACTATGGGATAGAACAGAGCAGATACTCAAACAAGAGCCTGCCAAAGACTTCCCCCAAGATTTCTCAGCCCCAATACAAGATCAGATTGCTACTCAAGACTGTGAAAAGATTGTTTTTGAGAATCTCGACAGCCCAGAGGCACAAAATTCCATACAGACACAGCAAGAGCTTACATCTTCTTTGCCTAAACTTTCCATCAAAAGGATTTTAGCTCCTGTTGTTGTTGAGCAAGGGCAAGATGACCAGGCGATTACATTTATAGTGCAAAATTTAGAGAACCACCCTGTCTCTATCGTTTCTAGCAAACTTTCTTTCCGTAAAGAAAATATTGACGTTAGCAAAGAGTATAAAATAAGGGCGAAGATAGGAAATCCTAAAAGTCTGGAAGCCCAGGCATCCCAGGAAATACGCCTGAGTGTAGATGTTTTGCATGATGCTTCTTTAGGTAAAATTACCTTGATTCCTGTCCTCAAAGCAGGATGGAATGAAAGCGAATGCGAAGAGGTCGAGCTGCTATCAGAAAAGCCTTACCAATGGAGAGTAGAGCCAGCAGGGAGAATTTTCCATATCAGGACAGAAAATCAAGAATTAGAAACAGCAGGTGTCCCTTTTTCCATACAAATCGAAACCCATCTTAGAGGATCTCTGGATGAAAGCTATCATGGACACCACAGAATTGTATTTTCTCTCGAAGAATTGAGCCGAGAATGCTCTGCCCAGTTGCCAGAATACCTGGACCTGGTTTTTGACCAGGGAAAAGCGTCTACAGATAAACTTTTCTATCTCCTAAACACATTGCAATCTTATACGATCTTAGCACAGGAAATGAAGGCAGGAGGTGCAAAAGGAAAATCTCAGTCAATCAAGCTTAGACCTGCTGAACTTTCGAGTTTTCGATTGGAGATAAAAAGCCCTCAAAAAAACAACTCTCCTTTGGAAGGTGAAAACACGATCATTGCACTCGATAGCTATGGCAATGTTAAAAGCGATTTTAAAGAAGATGTTATGCTGTCTCCTTCCGATGGCAAAATCAGAGGGATTCCTGGTGTTGGCAACATCATTAGTGGAGCGAGCTTCCATGATGGTATAGCGGATTTGACTTCTTTGAAAGCCAAAATATGCCTCACAGAATTAGGCGAAGCAGGAAGAGTCGTCAAACTAACAGCCCAGGCGCAAAGTAAAACAGGGCAAAGCGGAGATATCTGCATACTTTCTTCGATTCCATCAGCATCTTCTGCCAGCCAGGCTATGATTCGAAGGCTTTGGGGTGGTAGAAAGAAAAAAATATGGATCGCAAATACAGAGCCAGAAATTGCCAAAAACTTTGAGGAAAGCTTCCAAAAAGAATACGAAGTTACCATAAAGAATCTTGATCCACAAGCCTTGGAAAATTTAGTCGCTAACCCTCCGAATGTGTTATTTCTGGATGCAGGCGATAATAGCCAGGATAGTCTGTTGATCCTTCGCGCGCTTCGAAACACAACCCACATGGAATGTCTGCCTATTTATATGATAGGATCGAATGATGATTCTGAATCTAAAGTCTCTGAAATTTTACGAAGCGGCTGCTACTATCTAACAAAGCCTCTGAACTATGTAGCTATCCGTGCTATGGTTGCAGAAATTTTGCAAAACCTTGCCGTAGAGCAAGGGAATATGCCAGCGAGAGGAGCACGCATCCAGGGAAGCGAGGGGCTGGTTTACCAGATTGTCGCCAAAATTGGAGAGGGGGGAATGGGCTATATCTATGAAGCCAAAAGCCTGAGAGACCAGAATAAAGTTATTGTAAAATACCTCCCTCCAAGAGATTTTAAAAATATCAAGTCGGTAATACGCTTTGTGCAAGAAGGATATACGGTTTTAAATCTTCATCATGAAAACCTTGTTGCAGGGTATGATATATTCATGGATCGCAATCGTTGTTTTTATGTGATGGAGTTTATCGAAGGAAAAACCATAGAGCAGCTTTTGCGTATGGAAACCAAAATCGCTACAGACCGATCTGTCAGAATCATTTTGCAAGTAGCCAGGGCATTGGAATATTTGGAGCAAGAACACAATCTTGTTCACAGAGACATTAAACCATCCAATATTCTGGTAACGCAGCAAGGGTTGGTAAAGCTTGTGGATTTTGGAATTGCAAAGCTAAGCAACCACCATCTTACCACAGTGGGAATTATATTAGGAACTCCTTACTATCTTTCCCCTGAGCAGATTTTAGGAAAAGAAATCACGATCCAAAGCGACATCTATAGCCTGGGTGCTACCTTCTACCACATGGTCACAGGAACACATCCTTTCCAGGGGCCTGATGTATACAATATCATTCACCAAAGACTGAGCAAAGACCCCAGAGAGCCGCATCTTCTCAATCCTGAGATTCCGATTGGCGTTTCTCACCTTATCATGAAGATGCTAGACAGAAAACCCACAAAGCGGCATGAAACAGCAAAAGCTCTTGTAAAAGAAATCGAAAGCATCATCGACCATCTGGATTCTGGAATATGGGAAGAAGATCTGGTACTTTAGGCATTAGAAGTTGATAATAGGAGTTATGTAAAGAGATTTTTATTTGGGGGAAAATTTTTGTAAAAATTTTCCCCCAAACCCCCTTTAAAAACTTTTACATATTTATTTTCCAATAGGTTATGCTAAAAATTAACATGAACCTTGTTTTTTCCCCAAGTCTGGAGCAATTATGTTATGGAACAGGCCAAGGATTTAGCGTTATCTCAAAAAGAGCGTAAGCATATAGCCGTTCTTTTTTTTCTAGCCTTATTTTGCTTGTTTGGTTTGCTTTGGCTTTCTACATTTTACAAACAAAATCGCGTGCAAGTCCAGAAAAAGGAAAGAGAAAAGAAAATCCTTCTACAAGAAATCAAGCCAGATCTTAAAGAAAAACAACCTACTCCTATACAGTTTGTAGAAGATGATTCTATCCTTGCCCAAACTCAAGACGACCAATATCTCCATACCAAAGGCTTTTTTTATTTATTTCATAAAATATATGCTTCCACAGAAAAAGAAGTTTCTGTTCATGATCCTAAATTTCAATGGATGAATCTTGTAAATATAGAAGACCGCCCAAAGTTTCGCGGCAAACCAATGCGGATTCGAGGCACGCTGGTCGATTTAAAGAAAAAAAAATTCCAGGGCGATCTTGCTCAAGAAAGAGGTTTAGACGATGTTTCCTATTGGCAAGGTGCTATTTATGACGGAGAGCATATATATTTGTTTGCCATTGCTGATTTCCCTCAAGAATATCCCCAGAAAGATACAGTCGAGCTGGTAGGAATGTTTTATAAAATCTGGGTATACGAAACCCGTGTAGGTATGAAGAAACATGAGCCTTTTTTTATTGGCAAAAAACTGCGATTTTTAGAAGAGAAAGAACCAAAAGGAACAGAGAGCCTAAACTATCTTTTTATCTTTTTTTTAGGAATCCTTCTGATACTAGTGCTTTATAATACTATCTCAGACAAGCCCAAAATACGTGTTAAGTTATAAGTATTTTTTAAAAAATAGCTTGTATTAAACTCAAAGCAGCAAGCGAGTTTTATCTGAAGCGATCTCTTCGTGTAAGCCTTCTTTCAGGAATCAAAAAAACAGGTATCCCATTTTTATTTTTGCGCCAGGCTAAAGAGTCGAATAAAATTTTTTGATTTGCCAGACGGTACTGTTTTTGATTCCTTACAGAAGGCTTACACTACGCTCTTCTTATCCTTGAGTAGATAATATAATCTATTGTAAGACAAGCTATTAAAACTTAACACGTATAACGATTACGACAAAACTATATAAAGGTTTCGAAAATCTGTGTAATCTGCGTAATCTGTGGATAAATTTCTTTGAATTCGATGTATACTATGTATGCAATGCAAGCGAAAAGTGCTGTAATCAAGAATGAGAGGAACCAATGGAAATAAAAGATACACGTTCTGTACAAGATTTGGTACAAGCTGTAAACCAGGGAATGATTCCAAGCTTTGTCTTTTTCTGGGGGCATACTCCTTCTATGCCAGGAGTGATAGATTCAAGCTGTTTGAGCAACTGGTATCCTGCCAGCTTTAAAGTAGATGGAATAGAATACCCTACAACAGAGCACTATATGATGGCACAAAAGGCCAGGCTATTCCAAGACTCCCTCCACGAAAAAAAGATCATGCAGGCAAAGACCCCTGCTCAAGCCAAAAGCCTGGGGCGTAAGGTCATGGGATTTACTACGGAAATTTGGGAAAAGCATAGATTTGAAATTGTAGTGGCAGGCAATGTAGAAAAATTTTCCCAAAATACCGAACTCAAGTATTTCCTTTTAGGCACAAATCCCCATGTTTTAGTAGAAGCCAGCCCATACGATTCGATATGGGGCATAGGCATGGACAAAGACAACAAAAAAGCCACAAAACCAAGCCAATGGAAGGGCTTGAACCTGCTTGGTTTTGCTCTCATGGAAGTAAGAGGCAGATTATAAGGAATCAGAATTAAATAACTTCCCCATTTCGGAAAAAAATTTACCGCAGAGGCACAGAGATCGCAGAGAAGAGAAGATTAAAATTATACTACGAACCTCTGCTCCTCTGCGGTGAATTCTTATGGGGAAGTTATTTCATTCTTATCGCTAAATAAAAATTTCATATTAGGAGAATTTATTTTGAAACGAATTTTTTTACTCTTGTTACTGTGCCTGGTTTTGTGTTCTGGTTGCTTTAGACATCAATATACAATGGGAAGCGGTTTCCACAAGTCTAGCGAAGAAGAAATCCACCACCAATGGTATGTTTTATGGGGAATTGTTCCCGTAGGGCAGGATAAAGATGCAGGAGCAATTGCACAGACACCAAATTGCCAGATCATCAGTAAATTCAGTGTATGGGATAGTCTAATCCATTTTTTTAGCGTTGGAATTGTTTCCAGGCGAACAGTTTATATTCAAAAATAGATTCTTTTGGAGAGAGCATTATGCAAAATTTCGTATTCCGTGCTTTTCTTTTGATCGTGATCCTTTTTGTTGCCCTGGTTCTATTCTTTTCAGGATTCAGGGTTATAGAAGATGGTCAAATGGGAGTAGAGATTGCAGCCATAGGGCAACCCCGCGTTTTGCCAGATCCTTTGCCTGCTGGATGGTATTGGAGAAGACCATTGATGATTTCCATCAGACACTATGAAATGAGAGAGATGAATGTCACGATTTCGATTGGCAAAGCACTCACAGCAGACAAAAGAGAAATTTCCGTTGACTGCACTGTGTACTATCAGATTATGCCCGAAAAGCTTGTAGATTTGCATAAACAATATGGTCAAGACTATAAAATCAGCGAAAAAATGAGAAAAGAAGCGCAAATGCATATCTATGGAGGAGTAAAGAATTTCAACCGTCAGGAAATTTTTGCTCATTCTAAAGAAAAGCTTATAGAAAATGTGAAAAAAAATCTTATGGCTGAGTGGGAAGAGTCAGGAGTGAAAATCAATAGCGTTGTGTTAGACAGCATTTCCTTTCCTTCTCAGTACACAAAAGAAATCGCAGACTACTATCCTTCTAATGTAAAGATGGAACGCCTCAGAAAAGAATGCTTCAGCAAGGATAAAAAACGATTTTTCTTGAATCTGCAAGTTTATTATCATATTGAACCACAGGATGCCGAGTTTGTACATAATCTCTTGGGAACAGGTTATCTGAAGGGTTTTGTTATGCCCAGAATTGAAAGCATTGTCGATCCCTTAGTGGTTGCAGAAGATTTAGAAAAAATCTATGCCAGCCAAAGCAGGATAGAAATCGCCAAAAAGCTTCGCCAGGAAGCCCAGAGCGAAATGCTCGCTTCCAAAATAAAAATAGACGATATAACCCTGGAATCCCTGGAATTCGATTCTGAATACCAGAAACTGTTAGACGAAATCCAGAGAACCCAAAAAAGAATAGAGCAGCTTGAACTAGCAGCCACAGTAGAACTCAAGCAAGAAGAAATCTCTATGCAAAAGAAGCTCAAAGAGCAAGAGATTCAGTTGAAAGAAGCCGAAACTCAAAAGGCTGCTGATCTGATTCGTGCTGAAGGCTACAAGAGAGCAGAAATCTTGAAAGCAGAAGGAAAAGCAGAAGCCCTTCTTAAGGTGCAAAAAGTCATTGCAGAAAACCCTGCCCTACTTCGCTTTTTATATGTAGACAAAATCTCCGATAAGGTGCAGGTCATTGTAGTGCCTGCTCAAGCTGATGGTTTCATGACAGAAGAAGCAATGAAAGTCCTCAAACAAAAAGGGGAATAGCCTGTGTCCAATAACAAGATTGGGATTGTATTTGCTATTGTCCTTGCTCTGGCAGGAATAGCCCTGCATTCCTTGTGGATAGCCCTTTTTCTCTCTATATTCTATTTTACGGCTTGCAGCTATCGATGGAAAATTCTTTTTAGCCATCCCTATCTTATCAAAACAACGATAAAGCTAACTTTAACCATGATACTTGTTGTTTGGGCTTTAGATACCTACAGAGGTGACCAATGGTTTTGGGCATGCTCTTTTCTGATCTATTGGTGGATCGCTGGCTGGGTTAAAGTAGACATGACAGAAGCTTTCATAAGAAAGAAAAGCCAGGATAAAAAAGCAATCTGGATACGCAAATGCCTTGCTTTTATCCTTTTGCTCTTTTTATTCTTTCTTATGGCAGACAGGTCATGGGATGCTATCGTCTTTTTTTTGGCGTTCTACTGGTATTTTGGGCTACGCAGGCAAAAGCTGTGGGCTGCCTTTAGTTTGCTAAGATCAGAAACAACAAAAGGCATAAAGAGTCTTTTCTGGGAAATGCTCAGTTTTATCTTTGTCAACTCTGCGATTATAGGGATCATGAAAAGAGATGTATCTTCTTTATGCCTGGCTCTATTATGGTTTTATATAGATGCTATGGCAGATCTTCCAGCCGCCATTAGTGCAGGGCAACAAGAGCAGCAAGCGCAACCTGAAAACCAGGAGCTATGTGCTGTGCCTCCAGTACCCAAAGCATTTCAGGAGAAAAAGGCCGAGATCTCTTTTCCTTCTGCTGCTATCAAGGAAGAGAATGCCCTTCCTGCAACCCATTTTTCTCTTGCCTCTTTTTTAAGCCAGAATTTAGTGAGCGTTCTTCTGGCACTGGGAGTTTGCTTTGTATTCACAGGCGTTGTCGTTTTTCTGAGAAGCCATTGGGAAACCTATAAATATATCGTTTTCTGGGGCTTTCTTGGCTGCACTCTTGCCTGCTTTACCAGCAGCTACAGGATGCTATGGAAAAACCAGTGGGTGCATAAAATCGGATTTACTCTCTTGCTCCTCGCATCCGTGTTTTTCCCTTTGAACTTCTACTTTGCCGTCAAGGTAGGGCTTTTGCCAGACCATGGAAACCGCTACATCGTTTTCTGGCTCACGAGCTTTCTCTTTGCCTGGAACGCCTGGCTTTTACGAAGCACTTTGTTTACATTATTTACCGCTGTTCTCCTATTCTGCTCGCATTTCCTGACCCTGGAAAAATTCATAGCACCGTCTATGTTTGGTTTGTTCTTCGCGCTGAATTCGCTTGTTTTTCTTTTGCCAGCCTATATAGCGCAAAGGAAATCGCTTTCTAGCATTGCATTTATATTTCAGTGTGCAGCAAATGTCATCTATGTTTTTGCCATCATAGAGTGCATCTTCTGGTGGAGAACAGAAGTTTTTGCCTGGGTCATGTTCTTTGGCACAACCCTGGGAGTGTTCCAGATCCTTGCGTTGCAGAATCCTTATTTTTCTTTGTTTTCCTGCGCAAATGCTGCTTTGTCTTTTCTACTATCCATAGCAGCCTTTAGCAACCTCTCTGGAATGCCTGTTTTCTGGCAAGGGATTTTACCTTGCGCAGCTTCCTTTATCGTGCTAGGGCTTTTTCCCAGGTATTCTGCTTATCTTCCTG
Source organism: Candidatus Brocadiia bacterium (assembly GCA_013359215.1). GTDB lineage: Bacteria > Planctomycetota > Uabimicrobiia > Uabimicrobiales > JABWCH01 > JABWCH01. The sequence continues at coordinate 26,746 of JABWCH010000035.1, forward strand.
ATAAAGAAAAGAATATAGTTCCTATAACAGCCTTTTCTTGCGTGCCTATTGTGCTGATTGTCTATTGTTTCCTGGGCGGATACACAACCAGTACGTTTGGGTCAGGCTTGGTTGCTTTTCCTGTTGTTTCCATGATTGGATATGTGGCAGTGAATGCTATATATCGCCATTCTCTTTGCACATATACTGCAATTGCCATGAATGGCCTTTTGCTGATAAACCTTTATCAAAAAAGCACAGACATAAGCCATTCTACCTGGGCAGTTTTGTTCTTGCTCTGGGGGCTTTTACTGGCGGCAGCAACCTCTTTGCCTCAGTGGCAAAAAAGAGAGTGGATACGCAATCCTCTGTATTATGCCTCGCACGTTGTTGTGCTGGCAGTTTTAGGCTTTACCTGTGTATGGGCAAGAGAATTCTATCAGGAACACTTTAGCACACTTAGCCTTGTTCTTGTCTTTGCTTTATGCTTTTATCTATACTATGCTTTGTGGATGAAAAGAAAAGACATGATGATGGCAGGGATTCTTTTGCTTCTTATCCTTTGCTTTATCCAGGTACAAAGGCTGGAAGGAAATCTGCAATACCTTTGCCTGATCATGACAGCTCTGGCTCTTGTCTTATGGATGGCAGGGAATTCCCTTCAGGTTTATGGCAATGTTTTTATCATGCTTTCTGGTGTTTCTCTATGCATGGTCTTTGCCTTCCCGCTAATCGCGTTTTTCAATTCTCTTGGCTATGATTTCTGGGCTGCGCCGTGTACTTTGCTTTTAGGCATGCTTTTCTTCTTGATTCGCTGGAAAAAGAGCCAAAAAAGCATCAACCTTGCTTTGGTGCTTGCCTACTTTACATCCGCATTTTTTCTGTATTTCCACCAAAAAGTCGATTTTTATGCCTGGGGAACGCTATTTTTGTTCCTTGCTATTCTGGCTATGGTTTTTGCCATCTACTTTGCATACAATTCTAAGGATACAGCCAGAATTTTGGCTGCATACTCCTCTGTTGTATCGGCAATCTGTCTTGTGCAGCTTCTGGTGCATTGGAATTTTTACTATGCTGCAGACACCAAAGCAGGGATTGTTTTTACCTTTCTTTTCTTTTTTATCAGCGTTGCCTTGTGGTGTCATTGCCCTAGGCTTGTGACCACATACATAGCGTTTCTTTTTGGCTATGCACACTATTGGTTCTGGCTGCCAAAAAATCTCTATGCTTTTGAGTACGCACTTTACTTTATCCCTTTGGCTATAGCCCTTCTTCTAGGTGGCAACCGCCTCAGGCAAGATTCTTTGATCCGAAAAGTTTCCTTTGTGATGGCTCAGTCAACGGTTTTCTTTTTCTTGTCTTTGCCTTTCCTTATGCCAGGGGTAACGCCTGGGGCTTTGGTATCAACCTTTGTCATTGGCCTTGCGTTTGTGTATTATTTTCTTTATATATTCATTTATCGACAGACATTCTATTGCTATTTAAGCTCTGTTCTTTTCCTTGCCTGTCTTTTGGCGGCTTTGTTTGCCAGCAAAAAATTTCATGGAAACGAGATGGCTTTCCTTCTCTCTCTAGGGAACACTTTTTTGCTTATCATAGCATACTGGATCAGGAAAAAAAGCGATATGGCCTTTGCTCTTCCTGTTTTTCGAGTCAACCTGCTTTGTAACATGGGGCTTATTGTGTCGGTTCTCGTGCAAGGGAAGATCGTTAACCCAACGCTAATGACGATGATCCTTTGCTCTCTATCCTTTGCCCTGTTAGCAGCTTTCCCTGTAGAAAAAGTTTGGCTCAACCGCAAGACCATGTCCTATATATCAGTAGCACTCTTTGCGATTGCCTACTATCTTATGCTGGAAAAGCTTTCTCTGTATAGAGAATGGATAGAATTCCAATATCTTTCGCTTTCCCTGGTTTCCTTGGGCATGGCTTTGCTCTTAAGAAAAACAAACTTCTTTCATGCTTTTATTGTGGTAACTCTGTTCGCGCCTATCCTGGCATCGATAAAAATCCAAAGCAATTTGTCCCTGTCTATCCTTATGTTCTTTTCTGGTATATTCTATGGAGTGGTTGCGCAAAAAATCCAGGAAAAGCTTCTTGCGTTTTTAAGCGTTTCTTTCTTCAATATTGCTTTTTTTGCATTATGTTTTTATTTCGCCTTTTCTGTAAATTCCTTTATGCTTCTGGCTATTGTAATCGCGCAAATCTTTTTGTACTGTGCAGCCATAGCCAAGAACAAACTGGGAGATATTTGGAAGCAGGCCCTTGTTCAAAATGCTTATGCCAGCCATGCTGTTTTTTTCTTTTTATTTGTAGGCGTTCCCCATAGCAGCCTCTATTATCCTGTTTTTCTGGCACTTGCCAGTGCTTTGCTTTTGTTTGGGCTATACTATGCAACACAAAAGCACCTTACTCTTGCCTCTCTGAGCTTTTTCTTTTCTTACTATGGTGCTTTGACTTCATGGGCGGTTTATGTTTGGGAATTCTATACAATACCCCTTGGGCTCTTTTTTCTGGCACTTGGCTATATCTTGGAAAGATCTCAAAAAGAATCCGATGCTCACAACGACTGCTTTCTCCTGGGAATTCTTTTGATCTTGTTGCCCACTCTGGCGCAAAGCTGCTCTGGATGGTTTGCTCATCTTGCTCCTTTGGGGATTTCTCCTTATAACCATCTGTATCATTCTTTGTTCCTTTCCATAGAATCTTTGGTTTTGTTGGTCTATGGAATCACGCAAAAACGCCTCATTTTCTTTTTCTCTGGCCTTGTATTTTTGCTCAGCGACATTGCCCTCTTGCTTTTTGCCTATGTCAACTTTGGCACGATACCTCAGGCAATCTGGTGGGCAACTTTAGGCGCGACTTTGATTTTCAGCGCATGGATTCTGGAATATCGCAGAGAAATGCTCAAGCGCTTTATGGCGTACATTTCAAAGCAATATAAAGATTCTCTCCTGGAGCTGAAAACCTGGCAATAAAAACAATGCCAAATTCTATAATTTAGGGGGAAATTTTCGCAAAAAATTTCCCCTAAAACTGAAGCTAAGGCTGCGAGTCTCTATGTTTAGGTAAATGCTCAAAAGTCTTTGTATTAATCTTACGACTTGTGCTAAAGGTTTATGTTAATTTTTAGCATAATCTATTGGAAAATAAATATATAAAAGTTTTTAAAGGGGGTTTGGGGGAAAATTTTTACAAAAATTTTCCCCCATTTGCGTAACTCCTATGACATTAATTAAGCACAGGCAAAGATTTGTCAAATAAGATGCCTATTTCGAAAGAACCACAATTTAGCATTGTCAAATTACTTCCCATTGTCATAAAAAATTTGCAAAGATTCAAAGTGTATGCCTTTGGATTTTTTTGCGGATAGTTTGATTTTTTCTATAGGAGCAGAGAGCTTATCCAGGGTGTTTTTTTGGCTGTTGGTTGTTATTTCCAGTGTATTGCTATAGTGAATAGCAGTAAAAGAAATGCTTTGGGGCTGCGGGCTTGTAGCGGAAAGCAGAGTCTTTTTCTGCCCTGAGTTGCTTTTTTCTGATACAGTGGTAAGGATTCCTTTGAGCATTTTCCAGTTGATTTCTATTTCGTTTCCATTCGATAGGAGGAAATGGATGCTCCATTCCCTGGAATCCATGCCTAAGGGAATGATGGTAGCTTCTATTTTCCATGGGCTTTTCTCTAGCTCCCGCATAATATAGCTCGTTCCAAAACCAAATACGCCAGAACCTTCTTCGGATGCACTCCAGCCTGTATTGTTTGGCTCGAATTGCCAGGATTCCAGGCGTTGCTCAAACTTTGTATCCGAGAACAAAGATGATTTTTTACCCCAGGAAAAGTCTTTGGGTGCTAGTTTCTCTGTGTCTGTTATTTGAGGGGGCAAAATGGTAGGAGGAGTTTTTTGTGTGGTCGGTTCTTTTGTATTGGGCTGAGATAGCGTATTTTCTAAGGGTAAAGGTATTTTCTCTTGCTCGGTTTTAGCAATGACCTTTTCTTTTGGCTCTGTGAAGTTAACTGTGTAGAAAGCCAGATACAGAAACCCTGCGATCAGGGGCAGAAAGAAAAAGGCTGCCACTGAGGATCTTTTTTTTCGAGGGGCTATTTCTGAAGTGGATACAACAACCGTGGGTTTATTGGATATGGAGGATTCATCTTTGCGTTTTTGCTCGTAGTTTGTGCAAAATTCTATGATTTCCTGGTAGCTTTGTGGCCTTTCTTCTCTGTCGCGCTGGAGCATAGAATGGATAATCTGAGAAACAGCATCAGAGACTTTGGGATTGTGCTGTTTTATACCAGGCAGATTATTTTCTAGCTTTTGCAGCATAATAGCATGTATTCCATTTTGAGGAAATGCATGCCGACCTGTAAGCATATAGTAAAGTACACACCCAAGGCTATATATGTCTCCACGATAGTCCAATGTTTCTATATCTTCAAACTGCTCAGGAGGCATATAGGCAGGAGTCCCCATAATCTGGCCTTCTTGGGTTACTGTTTGTTCGCATTTTACATTGGTGATTTTAGCCAAACCAAGATCAACCAGCTTGACATTGTAAGGGAAGTTTTGGTTTATGAGAGAGGTAGAAGACTTTCTTATATCATAGTGCTGTAGCAAAACATTTTCAGGCTTAATGTCTCTATGGATTATATCAAAGCTGTAGGCATGTTCTAGTGCCATAGACATGCACTTCAGGACAGCTATGGCTTGTGGCTCTGCGAGAACGCCATTTTTTTGGACATACTTGCCTAAATCCATCCCTTCTATAAATTCCATCACAAGGTAGCATTTACCATCGGGCAAAGATCCAGCGTGATAGCAAGATACTATATTGCTATGAGATAGAGAAGCTAATAGCTTCGCTTCTCTCTGGAATCGAAGCACAAAGCTGTTCATATCAGAACAAGAGTTTAGATGAATGACTTTAACAGCCACTGCCCTGTCTAAATAGGTTTGCTTGCCAAGATAAACAGATCCCATGCCTCCTTGTCCAATTTTTTTCTGGATTTCTATTTCTGGTATTTGCGGATAGGGCTTTTCTGAAAAAATTTCTGCCATCAAATCGCTCATAGCTGTTTTTTCATCATGAGAAAAGTCAGGAAGATTTTGCATTGAAAAATTCCTTTTGGAATAAGAGCCTATCCGAAAAATAATTTTAGGCGAAAATTTTGAGGCACTCGGAGAGCGAGGAGAAAGTGACAAAATTGCCGCAAATGTAGCTGTAGCTACTCTGAGGACAATTTTATCACTTTCGACGAAGCTATCCGAGATGCATCGAAATTTGCAGCCAAAAAGATTTTTCGGATAGGCTCTAAAGATATAAAAGTTTTTAAAGGGGGCTTGGGGGAAAATTTTTATAAAAATTTCCCCCCAAATAAAAATTTTTTCAAGTAACTGCTATTCTAATTTCTTACTGGATCTTTTCTAACTCTTGTAAGAGAATCTGGACTGTTGGACGATCTGTGACGCTTTTTCCAATGTAGGCATAGCGCACAATGCCTTTTTTATCCATGATGATAGATGTAGGACGTGCAAGGCTGGCTTCCAGATTCATGGTTTTGATAAATTCAAGGTCTACATCCATGACAACAGGAAAAGGCGGCTCATATCCAGGCTGTAGTTTTTCCAGTGCTTCTAAAAATTCAGGGACAGTTTCTCCTACTCCAGGATACATTAGCAATATTTCTGTCTCTTTTTCCTGAAAAGAGGATGCCATTTTGCTTAAAGCAAGAGTCTGGGAGGAACATACCAGGCAGATACTTCCTGCAAAACCACGCAGTATGACCAAAAGAACATTTTTTTTGCCTTCGTAGTCTTTTAAGTCTACTAGCTCGCCGTCAGCCCTGAGGAAGCGGGTTAAAGGCAGCTTTTTTCCTGGCAGAGCCTGGTCTGGCGGATTGTCAGGTGGCTTTGTGGATTTTTCATAATGCTCTGTTGTTTTGCTGATATAGTTTTTTTGGTTTGTAGACCATGGTTTGGGAGAATTGATCGATTTAAAAGGTTTTGGTATTTTTTTTGGGGGCTGCTCTATAACGGGAACTTCCTGCTTTTCTGAAATTTTTATCTTTTCTTCTGCAATAGGAGTTGTTTTTATGGTTTCCTTATATTCTGGCTCAGGATAGTCTATTTTAGGTTGGGCTACTTTTTTTTCTTCAACAAGAGGCAAAGATGCAGGGAGAGCTTCTTTTGTATGCTGCATTGCTGGATTTTGTTCTACATTGTTTTGACCATTTTTCGCTGTACAAGCCATTAAAAAACATGCTATAATAAAAAGAAATCTCATTTTTTTATCCTTTCTCTTTTTTTTCTTGCGATGCTTTTTAGCATCTAGTATTATGGCTACCAATAGAGAGATAGTATCGTGAATATCTTTTTTTTGATTATAACGGATTTTTAAGAATGTTTCAACATTTAAGCTACGTATTTTGGGAGATGGAAAAATCATGAAGTTTTATCAAAGAATTCTGATTCTTTTGTTTTGCTTTTTGCTCTACGCCAAAAGCCAGGAAAACTATGGATTGTTTTTTCATATCAGCACACCTTTATCTCCTGATAAAAGCCTGGGAGAAGATTTGCAACGGTTTACATCAGAGATTCTCTCTGAGGAAAAATACACCCTTTGCCCTGTAGAAGAGATAGAGCAGATATTGATGCAATATGGATTTTGGAAAAATCGTTTTAAATCTAACTTAAATTCCGACTTGCAGAATGCTTTAAAGAAAAAAAAAGTAGATTATCTTCTGTTTGTGGGGATCAAAAGAAACCCCGACCACTTTTTGCTGCAAGGAAGGATTTTGCCTGTTTCTGAAGAGGAAGAAGAGTCTACTTTTATAGAGCGAAATAAGGATTGGCAAGAAAGCAAAACCAAATGGGCAGATTTTCTTAAAGAAACGTGTCTGATCCATAAAAAAGCAGAAACTCCTGTTGTGGAAGTTCCCAAGGAAACCCCTATTGTCGAGACACCCAAGGAAACCCCTGTTGTCGAGACACCCAAGGAAACCCCT
>JABWCH010000373.1 GCA_013359215.1 Candidatus Brocadiia bacterium
ATTTCCCTTTAATTTAGGGATACACAGAAGTAAAATTTACATAACAAGCTGTCTTGTATTCAATTAAAAATGGGGAAGTTATTTAATTCTCATCACTTATCACAAATAAAACAAATGGTTGAATGGTGCGAATAGTTTTTATAAGAATTTCATTCGCGTAATTTGTCTATTCGTCTCATTCGTGATAATACCTTTTTGGTTTCGGCTTGTCCGAAATAAGGCAAAGCCACTGGTATCTTTTCTATTAAGGGTTTTAACATGGGATTAAAAAATATAGAAAGAACTGTATTGAAGAATCCGTCCAATTTCCGAAAGTTGGCTATGGGGAATTGGGATGGGATTGGTGATCCTCAAGTTTATGGGGTTTTGGAAATAGATTGCGAAAAGCCCATAGAATATATTGAAGAGATTCGACAAAAGTACGATGTTAAGCTTACCATCAATCATCTGGTGGGCAAAGCCGTTGCCATGATGCTGCAAAAATTCCCCAAACTCAATGGTGTTATAGCGAATGGCAAAATCTATTTGCGCAAGAATGTGGATATTTTTTTCCAGGTAGGGATAGAAGGTGCGGAAACCGAGCTTGTTGGTATTTGCATCAAAAATGCTGACCAAAAAGGAATTTTGGAATTTGCACGCCAGGTCAACAAAAAAAGCGAGGCGGTCAGAGCCTCGGCAGAACACCCTATGCGAAAAGCCCAGATGCCCTTCCGCCATATTCCCTGGAGGATCGTGCCCTGGGTGGTGAAGTTTATGAACTGGCTACAGTTCGACTGGAATTTAAACCTATCCTGGCTAGGCATCCCCAGAGATCCATTGGGAAGCATTATGATTACCTCTGTAGGAACTTTGGGCATGGAGATGATCTTTGTACCGCTGACCCATATTGGAAGGACTCCAGCACAGATAGCAGTAGGAAAAATCAACAAAAAGGCTGTTGTGGTCGATGATAAGATTGTAATTCGTCCTAAAATAAACCTCTGCTGTACTTTTGACCATCGTTTTATGGATGGAATCCTGGCAGCCAAGATGGCCCACTATCTGACCGATCTTTTAGAAAATATAGACAAACATAAGGAATTGTTCGAAGCCAATACTTTGGAGAACAAAGAAGAAGAATAGGAACGAAATCATGAATTGGAAATACGAAAGCCTCACCCAGGAACACCAGCTTATCGATGGGAAAAGCATTTTGGTAAAAATCCAGCTTTATCCTACGAAAAAAGGGAACTATAAGGTCATTAGTATCATTTCTGGGATCTATTATGGGCAGAAAATACAAAAGAAGCTCGAAACGCAAAAAAAAGAATGGGTAGCCTATAGAAAAAAATTCCCAAACAAAACCCAAGCCAATGAATACATCAATAGAAAAAGGGAGGCTATTTCCCGATTTATCAAAGCCAGGGAATCAGAAGCATGAACCTTTTTTCTCCAGAAACAAAGGCATTGCTATCCAGGGGTTTTTCTGATTATGGTTTTTGCTTCCATGACATTTTGGAATCTACCCAAAGCGAATGCCTTTCTATGTACCAAAAGTCCCATGAAAAAAAATGGGTTATTCTGGCTAATGAACAAACACAGGGGAGAGGACGCTATGCACGAACATGGCAGTCTCCTCCTGGCGTAAATCTTTATGTCTCCCTTGTAGATGACAATTTTTTTGGCAAAGAAATAGGCTATTTGAACCTCTTTTATGGAATTCTTTTGTTTGAGGCTGTTTCTTCTGTTTTAGGCTCTCACAGGAATCAGTTGACCCTAAAATGGCCCAATGATCTTTATTTTTATGACAAAAAACTAGCAGGAATTCTATTGCAATCTCTGGAAGAGGGAATGCAAAAGCTGATTTTAGGAATTGGAATCAATGTATATGCTCAAAGAGAGCAAATTCCACAAATAGGAACGTCTCTTCTTTTGGAAAACCCTGATCTGGAAGCCAATGCAAGGATTTCTATTTTGGAAAAATTGCTTTCGAGCCTACAAAAAGAGCATCGGCAAGAATATCTTCACAACCCAAAGCTTCTTTTGAACCGTTTTTGGGAATACTCCGCAGGCACACAAAAAAGAAACTATCTGTATAGCTGCCATTTTTATAGCCATACAGGCGTTTTGGACAAAATCCATCCTGATGGAACTATAGATATTCTTACCCAGGATGCACAAAGAATTCATTTAACAACTTAGATTTTGGAGAATATAAAAAATGCAAATTGGTACTTTGGAAATCAAAGTAGGTCTTGCTGAAATGCTTAAAGGCGGTGTGATTATGGATGTAACCAATGCTGAACAAGCAAAAATCGCTCAAGATGCAGGAGCGGCTGCTGTTATGGCATTGGAGCGAGTTCCTGCCGACATTCGCAAAGAAGGCGGTGTGGCAAGAATGGCAGACGTGAATAAGATTATGGAAATCCGTAAGGCTGTTAGCATTCCTGTGATGGCAAAAGTTCGTATTGGGCATTTTGTAGAAGCCCAGATTTTAGAGCATATTGGTGTGGATTTTATTGATGAAAGCGAAGTCCTTACTCCTGCTGATGATAAAAACCATATCAACAAGCATGATTTTAAAGTTCCTTTTGTCTGTGGAGCAAGAGATTTAGGCGAAGCCTTGCGCAGGATCGGAGAAGGTGCTGCCATGATCCGAACCAAAGGGGAAGCTGGCTCAGGAAATATCGTGGAAGCCGTCCGCCATATCAGACTTGTGATCTCTCAAATCAAAAAGCTTACAGTAGCAGGTCAGGAAGAACTCATGTCTATTTCTAAAGAATTGGGTGCTCCCTATAGCCTGGTAGAATGGGTAGCAAAACATGGAACTTTGCCTGTTCCTAATTTCGCGGCAGGTGGTGTTGCTACTCCTGCTGATGCTGCTCTGATGATGCAGCTTGGAGCGCAGGCTGTTTTTGTTGGATCAGGCATTTTCAAATCCCAAGACCCTTCCAAAAGAGCCGCAGCCATAGTGCAAGCCACAACCCACTATAAAGACCCTGAAGTTCTTGCCAGAGTTAGCACTGGACTATTAGAGCCAATGAAGGGTTTAGATGTTGCTGCTTTGCCTGAAAAAGAACAAATGCAAACAAGAGGTTGGTAAAATGTGATTCCTGGAGTTGATAGCTCCAGGAGGCTGTATTTTCGATAAAAATTTTTCTTGCTTTGAATCTGCTTTGCAAACGGGCGTAACCGACATTGCGCTTTCGAAATTTCAAGCGAATTATAAATGGAGGGCGAGGCTACTGCCGAGCTTCTTATGCATCGAAAAAAGCTCGCCAGGAGGCTCGCCCTCCACTGCCTTTTCGGACAAAAAAGCACTCGCCTGGTTACGCCCTTTGCAAACACGCCCACAAACAAGTTTTTAAACTTTGATTTGGGAGAAATATTAGCGGTTACGCCCATTGTAAAAGATAAAGGAAGAATCATAATGTCACTAGAAAAATTAGAAAAAACTCTCAATACCCACATTGACGACCTGACAGCAAAAGGCATTCGTAAAGGCTTTGAAATGGTAATCACAGGGATCAAGCCTGCTGGAAACAACCAAGGCCCCAGGTATTACATTGAAGGGAAAGGCCAGCAAGAATTCATTAAGATGAATGCTAATTCGTATTTAGGTCTTTCTTTGCGCCATGAGCTAATAGAGGCAGAAGAAGAAGGCGTAAGGAAATATGGTGTTGGGCCAGGAGCAGTAAGATTCATTAGTGGAACACACAAGCCTCATGTTGATTTAGAAAAGAAACTAGCGAGCTTTCATTCCAGAGAAGCGGCGATGCTCTTTAGCTCTGCTTATGTGACAAGCATGGGCGTGCTTGTGCCTCTGATTACAGAGGAAACAGTTGTCGTAAGCGATGCTTTAAACCATAACTGCATCATCAATGCCATGAAACTCGCGAGGCCAGCAGCCAAAGCCGTCTACCGCCACAATGATATGAAAGAAATGGAAGCCGCCATCCAAAATAATATTGGCAAAGGAAAGAGAGCTGTCGTCGTAACAGATGGAATCTTCAGTATGCGAGGCGACCACGCTCCTCTCAAAGAGTTGGTAGAGATTTGCAATAAATACCAGGAAAGCTTTCCTGAAGGAGTTATCACTGTAGCAGATGATTCCCATGGAGTAGGAGCTTTTGGTAAAACAGGCCGAGGTACAGAAGAGTATACCAATGCCAAAGTGGATGTTTTGGTTGGAACTTTAGGCAAAGCCTTTGGGGTAAATGGTGGATATGTCGTTTCCAGCAAAACCATCATTGCCTATCTAAAAGAAACAGCTCCTATGTACATTTATTCTAACCCCATTACAGTAGGAGAGTGCTATGCTGCCATTAAGGCTCTGGAGATTTTAGAAGGTAAAGAAGGCGCGACCATTCTGGAACATTTAAGAAAAGTCACAAAGCAGTTTAGAGATGGCTTGAAGAAAGCTGGTTATGAGACTTTGGAAGGCGAGCATCCTGTTGTCCCTCTTATGGTTCGCGATACAGCAAAGACCAAAAGCTTGGTAGAGTATCTTGTAGGCAAGGGTATTTTAGCCACAGGGCTAAACTATCCTGTAGTTCCCAAAGGAGACGAAGAAATCCGCTTCCAGATCTCTGCTTCTCATACACAATCTGATATTTCTTATGTACTAGATGTATTAGCAGCTTATAAATAGCCCTGTCAACTTAAGCAGGAGTAGTCCACGTGGCGAGTACGCGAGCGTCATGCGTGTTAAGTTATAAATATTTTAAAAAAAATAGCTTGTATTAAACTCAACGCAGCAAGCGAGTTTTATCTGAAGAGATCGCTCCTTGTAAGCCTTCTTTCAGGAATCAAAAAAACAGGTATCCATTTTTATTTTTGCTCCAGGCTCAAGGGTCGAATCCAATTTTTTGATTTGCCAGTCGGTACTGTTTTTGATTCCTTACAGAAGGCTTACACTACGCTCTTCTTATCCTTGAGTAGATAACATAATCTATTGTAAGACAAGCTATTAAAACTTAAAGGGTTTTATATACTAGTCCAGGGCAGCACACCATAGCTGTCAATTTAAGATATAAGACTATGCTATTTATAAACGAAAGGTTTATTTATGCCTACGCTTATTATGTTGGAAAAGATTCAATCTGATTTTCAGGCCATACAGGGCTTTCCTGTTTCTTCCCTTGCTATGCAAACGATATGGAAAAATCCTCTAAGCAGCATAGGGCAATGGGAGTTTTCCCAGGAAGAGATAGAACTGTTGTCTCTCTATGTAAGAGAAGGGCAGGCCAAAAAATTTGTAGAAAACTGCCTTATTGCAAGCCAACGGGGATTTTCTACAAAAGGAATTCACTATTTTAAAGAATATTCTAAACGCTATGGAATTAAAGATTTCATGGAGTTTTTTTCTACCTTGACTACACTGCTTTTAAAAATTCATACAGCGCAATTCGAAGAAGACGACCTTTCTTTGCAATGCAAGACTTGTCTTTCCATAGCAGAAGAGATATTGAATCACGCTTGCTGGGGATTATATCTACTATATCAGGCATCGGGTGTACGGAAAGACTTTCAAGCCAAAAACGTCACTCCAGATGATTTCACTTTGATGGAAAGAATCGTAATCCTGGCCGCCCGCCTTTATCTATCCTTTTTATCAAAAGAAAAGGCGGACATAGCAAGTCTATGTGAAAGCATACACCTTTTTTTATCTCCTATCCATTTTGGCTTTATAAGCACTGTGGCTTCTAAAGGGACAAGAGGCGTGGATGGATCGTTTTTCCGTCTGAGGAATGGGTGCAACGAAATAGCGAATGCTCTGCATGCTTTGAAAATCCGAGATTCTGTTCAAAGCCTTTCTTGTGATTTTTTTGTAGCACCTTTTTACTCAAGCCTTTCTTGTGCTGCCCTGGTTTATGCTGCTTGTGTGGAGGAAAAAAACAAGCTACCCTTTTCTATCCATGTTTATTCTCCTTATGAAGACCATATTCGTTCTGGTGAATGGGAGGGCAAGAAGCTCAGGGATATATTAGCAAGAATATCGCAGACCCCGCCTCTGATTCGACCAGACATTCAAGTTGCAGGGAAAAAAGTTTTAATAACAGCTCATAGTATAGGAGATGGGAAAGCCCTGAAGGGATTGTCTCATTTTTATAAAGAATTAGGTGCGCAAAGGGTTTATCTGAACTGCTCTGAAGTTCCCAAAGAGTTTAGCGATAGTCATTCTCTTCCCTTAAAAATACAAGATTTAGAGATAGACCTTTCGCCTTCTTTTGTTTCTCAAGGCCCTGCGCCACTAAGACAATGGCAAAAATTTGTAGCAGAGAGTAAAAATGATTTTTGAAACTTCAACAGTGGCGGTTATTGTGGCAGCGGGAAGTTTAGATACAGAAGAAAGCTTCTTCTATGCTTCCTTGCTTCGCCAGAATGCTTTTTATATTGCGGTAGATGGAGGGCTAAAGCTTTTCCATGACCAAAATTTCAAGCCTGACCTTTTTCTGGGAGATATGGATTCTATAAACCCAAAGGATATGGAATGGGCATGCATTGAGCAAATACCACAAAAAAGATTCCCTTGCGATAAAGATAAAACAGATACCCATCTGGCATTGGATATAGCCATAGAATATAAAAAAGATCCTATATATATTTTGGGAGCAACAGGCTCCAGACTAGACCATACTTTGGGCAATTTGTATTTGCTTGTTTATGCTTATCAAAAAGGCGTAGATGCTAAAATACTCAATCCATGGCATCAGATCACCCTTTTAACTCCCTCCTGCAAGAGAATTCTAAAGAAACAATATGGCGAGATTGTCTCTGTCCTTCCTGTAAGCAGCATAATCCACGGGCTAACTATGGAAGGATTTCAATGGAATCTTCAGGAACAGAGCGTTGCCCAGGGTTTAACCTGGACAATTAGCAATTCGCTGAAAGAAGAACAAGGAAATATTTCTTTAAAAGAAGGAATTGCCTTTATAATACAAGTAAGGAACGAGAATTAAATAAGTTCCCCATTTACTTCCGCAGACTCAAGCAGATGCTATTAACATAGCACTGCTTAGCTTGCACAGGCTGCTTATGCTAAGGTCAGATTTTGTTAACGATATCTATTATAAAATAAGCTTTATAGAAACTAAGAAGTTAGATGTTTGCCGAAAAAGCATAGATTTTTATCACGAATAAGACGAATGGTCGAATGGTACGAATCGTTTTTATAAAAATTTCATTCGCGTAATTTGTATATTCGGCTCATTCGTGATTAGAGCCTATCCGAAAAATCCTTTTGGCTGCAAATTTCGATGCATCTCGGATAGCTTCGTCGAAAGTGACAAAATTGTCCTCAGAGTAGCTACGGCTA
>JABWCH010000374.1 GCA_013359215.1 Candidatus Brocadiia bacterium
CCAGGCGGTACTGTTTTTGATTCCTTACAGAAGGCTTACACTACGCTCTTCTTATCCTTGAGTAGATAACATAATCTTAGGTTTAGGTTTAATTTTAAGCTTTTAAATAGCATAGTCTTATATTTTCCCCTTCAAAGAATGCACTTTATCGATATATTTTTTCATGGCATCTTCTTTAGTCATGCCTTCCAGTTTTTTCCAGGCATCGTATTTTGCTCTTCCTACTAAATCCATCATTCCAGGACGCTTACCAGTACAATTTCCTTCATTTGCTTGTTTATAATGCGCATAAAGAAAAAGCAAATCATCGTTAGAAGGCTTCACAGCAATGTTTTTAGAGTCTTTTGCTGCTTTTTCAAATTGTTCTTGTAAATCACTCATAAAATATCCTTTATATAGAAATTTAACGGCTTGTGCCAGTTGAAAAGCCTTTAGTCTTTGGCTGAAAGGCATATATACCAGCCCATGCAAAAAAAAAGCTTCGCATCCAAAGATACGAAGCTTTTTAACATAAAAAACTACATGGTTCGCCAGAATTTATAGTGTTTGGATTCTATTTCATGATGGTCTCGCATTGGAAAGAATTTGGTTTCTTTTTGACTAGCGAACATAAATCCATGGCGTATCAGTTTAAAGCTGAATTCATCCAGATGGCTATCCAGAGCAATGCCCTTGTTGGGCTTGTCTTCGTGCTTGAGAAGTTCATAGTATCCATCTCTCAAGGTAGAAGGATGAACCGTCCTGATAGGGCTGGAACGGAAAGGATTCTGTTCGAACTCATCGACAAACATAGGAAGATCGATTTCCAACTGAGTATAGAACTGGATGGGCGCGCTTTTTTTGATTTTGGGATCGGTTATATATTTTCCAAAAGTTGGAAAATCGTATTTAGAAAGAACCATCATGCGCATGGGGGTTATTTCTGTATATAGCCTGATTCTGTTTGCCTGATGTTCTGCCGTATGCTCTGCTGAATTTAGCTCCAGGCAATAGCCTTCCTGGGTTACCAGATATAGGTTTTGGATGGCTGAAAAGTCTACATGCTCTAACACTCGATAGCTGCTGATGAATTTAGTTGCTTTGGGTCTGCCATCCTCGTGAGGGACGAGCTCTTGCAATACTTCATCAATGGGGAAAAAAGGATTTCTATAGTCCAGGGCAACTTCCGCAAAAACTACTTTCCCGCTATAATGGCGGCTAGATCCGCATGTATAGTGTTTGGCGAATTGTTCGGGAAGGAGCTGGCTTCCAATCAAAGCATTGTTTGGATACAAGGTCATGTATAGATGTTTTGAATATGACATGGATTATCTCCAAAAGGTTTTTAGCATAGGAGCAATAACCAAAGAAACAATTGCCATTAACTTAATTAAAATATTCAAGCTTGGCCCTGCTGTATCCTTAAAAGGATCGCCTACTGTATCGCCTACAACAGAAGCTTTATGAGCAAGGCTACCTTTGCCTCCGCTTTCTCCTGATTCAATCATCTTCTTGGCATTGTCCCAGGCACCGCCTGAGTTAGACATAAAAATTGCCAGGACAACCCCACTCGCATTCACGCCGATCAATAAACCTGTAAGCATTTCAATCCCTCCGCAGAATCCAACCAGAAGAGGGGCTGTGGCTGCAATAATACCAGGAAGCATCATCTTTTTTAAAGAGCTTGTTGTAGAGATGTCCACGCATCTTTTATAATCAGGCTCTTCTGTTTCAAGCAAGATACCTGGCTTTTCTCTGAACTGGCGACGGACTTCTTCCACCATAGCAAAGGCTGCTTCTCCAATCGCCATCATTGCCATAGAACTAAACAAATAAGGGATAGCCGCTCCTAGCAACAAACCAGCAAGTACGTTTACGCTAAAAATGTCTATAGATTTAATTCCCAACTGGTTGCGGAAGGCTGTAAAAAGAATAATAGCAGTGAGCGCGGCAGAACCAATGGCAAAGCCTTTCCCTATGGCAGCAGTTGTATTTCCAACCGCATCCAGGGTATCGGTGATCCTGCGTACAGAAGGAGGGAATTCTGCCATTTCTGCCAGACCACCTGCATTATCGGCTATAGGGCCATAAGCGTCTACGGAAAGCTGGATGCCTAGTGTCATGAGCATTCCCAGTGCTGCGATTCCAATTCCATATAATCCGCAAAGAGCATCTCCTGCTAAAATAGCAGCCATGATGACCAAAATAGGAGGAAAAGTCGATAGCATACCAACACCCATACCTGTGATGAGGTTAGTCGCAGCACCTGTTTCACAGGATTTCACAATCATTTTAACAGGACGAGTTCCTGTTCCTGTGAAATACTCGGTCAAAAGACCCAAAAAGATTCCTGATGCCATCCCTAGTAGAGCACTAATTGAAAGATGCAAATATCCTACTTGATGGCCGTTTCCAAAAGGATCGAAGGTTTCTGTGCCAAAAAAAACAAAGCTTGCAGCAAAGGTAAATAAAGCTGCAAAAATAGCAGCAGCAAAAGTCCCTACGTTTAAGGCCATTTGTGGGCTTCTGCCTTTGCGAATGCGGACGAATTGAATACCAATCACGCTTGCCAGGATGCCTAAACCAGCTATGATTAAAGGGAAAACAGCTAACTTGAATTGCAAAGCTTCACTGGCAATAACTCCTGCGCCTAAGATCATTGCGCCGACAATAGATCCTACATAGCTTTCAAAAAGGTCAGCCCCCATGCCAGCAACGTCACCTACATTGTCGCCGACATTATCAGCAATGGTCGCAGGGTTTCGATGGTCATCTTCAGGAATGCCAGCCTCGATTTTTCCTACAAGATCAGCACCAACATCTGCTGCCTTGGTAAAGATTCCTCCACCAACACGAGCAAACAAGGCCATGGTACTTGCACCCAAGCTAAACCCAGAGAGGATTTGCAATGTTTGACTTGCAAAGCTTTCTATATTATAGGCAATGAAGTACATAGAAACAGCAAGAACAATAAAGATACCGCCAACGGCAAGTCCGACAACGCTCATCCCCATGACGCTTCCGCCTGTGAAGCTTACTTTAAGTGCTTCGTGGATGCCTTTTTGGGCAGCTTCTGTTGTGCGACTATTAGCAGCAGTAGCAACATACATTCCAAAGAACCCAGCAAGAGCAGATGCTAATGACCCAACCACAAAGCTCAAAGCCTGGAATCGCAAAACGCCAGTGTTGGCGAGCATTAGAAAAGTAGCCACAATAAAAATGAAAGGAAGCAGAACGCTAAATTCTCTTTTCAAAAAAGCCATCGCACCATCTCGGACATACCCGCTGATGCGAATGAGATTTTTATTTTCCACAGGCTGTCTAAGAATCCATCTGCTTCTGTTAAAAGCATACAATAAAGCTAAAATACTGCTGGTTAGCAAAAAAGCTAGACCAATATGCAGCGTGGTCATAAATCCTCCTTGTGATGTAATTTACCTTAGCCAGCAAATCGTTTCCAGAAACGGACTGCTTGCTCGCGAGATTTTCTTGCGATTTCTTTTTCATCCAGAAACGCAAACTGGCCTTTTTCTAATATGACTTTATCGTGAATTAAAACTGTATCAGCTTGTGCATGGGCAAAGCCAAATAAAAAATGCCCCAGGAAATTGTCTTGAGTCAGGGGTGTAGGTGCAAAATAGTTATAAATAACAACATCGCTGGCTGCGCCTGGCTCTAAGCGACCAACCTGGATAGGAAGGAATTCATTTGCCAGTCTGTAGTTGTTTTCGAGCAAAGCAAACAATTCTGACCATACAACTCTAGGGTTTCTTTTTTCATGTTTATGGATGATGGCGGCTGTTCTGAGGTCAGGCCAGATCGATGCTGACATCCCATCTGTCCCCAGGCATACTTGTGTTCCTCGATTAAAAATTCCCAGGAAATCCATTGCTCCTACTGCGTTGTTCATGTTGCTTCTAGGGTTATGGATTGTCCAGGTTTTGCTTTGGGCGAGCAAATCTTTTTCTTCTTCATCTACCCATACAGCATGGGCTGCTATGCTTTTAGGGCCTAATGCGCCGACATCCCAAAGTCTTTTTACTACACGTTTTTTAGTGTTTTGCAGTGTCAAAGTCTGGTCAGCGTGGTCTTCTGCTACATGCAAGTGTAAACCAACCCCAAGCTTTTTGGCTTCTTCGACTGCTTTTCTCATTGTTTCATCGTAAACAGTAAAGGATGCATGCAATCCAAAAGTCCCTCTGAGCAAAGAATCCTGGCTTTTTTGTCCTTTTTTGATAAACCGAATGTTCTCTTCTAATCCTTGCCGTGCGATTTCTTTACCATCTCTGTCCGATACCTCATAGCAAAGAATGCCTCTCATCCCTGCATCACGGAATGCCTTTTCCAATTCATCCAGGCATCCTGGAACGCAATTAGGACTTGCATGATGGTCGATAAACGTTGTTACTCCAGAGCGTATTCCTTCCATTACAGGAATAAGCGTGCTGTAGTAGAGATCTTCTGTGGTAAGTTTTTTGTCTAAACGCCACCAGAGTTTATCGAGTATTTCTACAAAGCAAGAAGGCGGGGTGTCCCCCAGGGACATACCTCTTGCAAATGTGCTATAGCAATGCATGTGGGCATTGACCAAACCTGGCATAACGACTTTTTGTCCTGCATCGATGATTTTCATCCTGCTGGTGTCCTTGCCATAGGCTCCATGCCCTAGCTCTAAAATTTTACCATCTTTGATGTACAAATAGCCTTCTGGTATAACACCATACTCTTTTGTAAAAGTGATTAAATAAGCATTTTGGATTAAGATTTCCATAACATATCCATAAAAAAAACTATAAATAAGGAATCGGAATTAAATAAGTTCCCCATTTAGACGATAAAGATAACGATTAAGATAACGATTAAGATTAAGAATCGTAGTCCAATTCGTTATCATTATCTTAATCTTAATCTTAATCGTTATCGAAATTTTTGTGATTTCCCTTTAATTTAAGGATACACAGAAGTAAAATTTACAT
>JABWCH010000375.1 GCA_013359215.1 Candidatus Brocadiia bacterium
CCGTAGCTACTCTGAGGACAATTTTGTCACTTTCGACGAAGCTATCCGAGATGCATCGAAATTTGCAGCCAAAAGGATTTTTCGGATAGGCTCTAAGCCACAATTTACATCACCAATGATTCTCCCATAAAAAAAAATTGCCCTGGTTCCCTGCCAGGGCAATTTTTTTATTTCGCAAATTCCACTGCTAAAATAGTAAACTATTCTTCGTTATCTTCATCATCAACATCGCCTTCCTGGCTTTGAGATGCTTCGTCATGGGGTTCTTCGACATTGGGTTCCTTAGGTTCTTCTGCATGAGGTTCTTCAACCTGAGGTTCTTCAACCTGGGGCTCTTCAACCTGGGGTTCCTGATGTTCTTCCACAGGAGGTTCCTGGTATTGTCTTTTCAGCATTTCTCTTTGTACTTGATAGCTTATAAAGCCAGAAGCAATGGCAAAGGGGAATGTTCCCGTTGGGGAGTACATTTCCCAGAGCAGCCCTTCTTTGTCGTGAAGAGCAATGAAAAGGGTATTGCTGAAGTACTTTTCTATTATATCAGCACTAGGCAGCAAGGCAGGTTCTACAGGAATTTCATGTCTGGGAAGCATACCTTGCAAGAAAGGAACAACGGTTCTGTAGACAAAAGAAAAGATGTCTTTGAATTTCCAGTATTCAATCACAGTATAGTTGCTATTTTTCAAAATTTTTAGCAAATCTTTTGGCAGACTTCCTTTTTCTTGGGTTAGAAGATTTTTCAGGCTTTCAGGGAAAAATGTAAGCACAAGGCGGTTGTCCTGTACGCAAACAGCAGGAGCAAGAGGGATAGGCTGATTTTTTGTGCTGAAGTTGAAATAGGTAAAGTTATAGCCATTCCATGTTACATTGTATTTGTATTTAGGAGGAACAAGGGCTAAAAGTTTGCCAAAAACTTCCTGGAATTTGGCAACATCGGCCAAAGACCACTGCATGGCAATATCAGGGAAAAGACCGCCTGAAAAATGGACGCTAAAAAGATATTCTTTCCCAATGCTGTTTAAAATGTCTTCCAGGGATACGCCTAATCTTTCTTCGAATCCTTTTTTCTGTCCCATGAATTCATCGTAAACTTGTGGCTGGAAAACCTTTACAACATCTACTAAAGTATTGTATAAGCCTTGGAGATCGAAAACTCCATGATTGAAACCCAGTACATTCTTAGGCAAATGTTTTAGCAAATCGCGAGAAGCCTGAATGTTAGGAAGAATACCTCCCAAAACACCACGTCTTCCTTCTGGTGTATGCACATAGAGAGATTCTACAACCTGTCCTTCACGATAGCTTACGCCTGTAGCAAAAGAGTGTAGGCTGTTCAAACCAGTGATTTCTAAAACTTGTTTTACCTGATCCGCTTTTGGGCCTAAAAAATTCAAGCCAATATTAACAATGTCTTTTAGATTTAAATAAATATATGCACCTTCATAACCTTGCAACAGCTTTTGCTGCATGGCAATATACTGAGGGGATTTTGCCAAAGAAGCAAAATTTTCTTCCTGTCCCTGAAGAATGGATTTCAGATGTTCCTGGCTGTTGGTAAGAAGGAGGGTATTTCCCATATAGGTAAGGAAAAGAGGCATAGGTGTAGTTATAGCAGTTACAGCATAGCCATTCACTTCAGATACATTTTCCTGGATGGGCATTGGCACATTTTGGTAAAGCTTTTTTCTTGTTTCTGTAAAAAACTTTTCAAAAACTTCTTTTTTGCTGCCTAAATCCCAAGAAAGCAAAACAAGAGGTATAGGTTTTCCAAAAATCATCTTCACATCCAGGACAGAAAGACATAATTGTCCAGCAAAGGCATGCTGTAAATCTTGCAGAGAAATGCCAGCCTGCGCTTCAACAGCCTGAATCTGTGCCTGGAGCATTTCCATGTACTGAGGAGGTACTGTTTTGAAGAATTCTTTCCACTGGGGATCTTCAAACAATTTCCAGACACCCAAACCGCGCATATCTTCGCACAGTTTTTTCCCATTTGTGACTTCTAAAACTAGCAAAGTTTTTTCTGACAGATAGTTTTCTGCTTTAAAATCCTGCGCAAAAAGCACGTTGCTCAACATTACGAAAGTAGCAACCAAAACCAAGAAAAATTTTAACATAAAAACTTTTTCCTTTCCAAATTTTGATAGTGTGACTAAACTTCAGCCACAGCCTTTCAATAAAAAAAATAAGAAGCGAGAATTAAATAAGTTCCCCATTTACTTCCGCTAAAATTATCTTATGAATTTCGCGAAATGGCAAGTCCTTTTCTAAAAATTCTAAAAAAAAATTGTTTTGATATTGATTTCTTCATTTCTAATTGTATATTTTATGCAATTCATAGTCTTTTTTTTTAGAAAGGTGTACTGAATGAAGGTTGCAATTAATGGTTTTGGACGAATTGGCCGTTTAGTTCTTCAAGCAATTGTAGAGCAAGGACTTCTTGGTAAAGAAATGGAAGTAGTTGGAGTTGTAGATGTTTCTACAGAAGCAGACTATTTTATCTATCAGATGAAATACGATACAGTCCATCGTGGCTTAAAGGCTACTTTTTCTTCAGAAAAAAGCAATCCCAAAATGGAAGCCAACGATGTTATGGTCATCAATGGATATAAAATCCTTTGTATCCCTGCTGCTAAAAGTCCCGCTGATTTACCATGGAAAGCATTAGGCGTAGAATATGTTATTGAAGCAACAGGCTTATTTACAGATTCCGCTCTTGCCCAAGGGCATATTGATGCTGGAGCAAAAAAAGTCCTGATCACTGCTCCTGGAAAAGGTGCGGTAAAAACCTTGGTCATGGGCGTGAATGAAACAGAATACAATCCTAACCAACATCATATTGTTTCTAATGCTTCCTGTACAACCAACTGCCTTGCCCCTGTTGTCCACGTTCTCCTAAAATCAGGAATTGGAGTTGAAACAGGATTGATGACAACAATCCATTCCTATACTGCCACCCAAAAAACCGTAGATGGCCCATCCAAAAAAGATTGGAGAGGGGGAAGAGCCGCAGCAGTCAACATCATTCCTTCTACTACAGGCGCAGCCAAAGCAGTAGGCGAAGTTTTACCAGAAACCAAAGGCCGCCTCACAGGCATGTCCTTCCGCATTCCTACTGTCAATGTTTCTGTTGTGGATTTGACTTTCCGCTCTGCCCGCGATACATCCATTGAAGAGATAGACAAAGCACTAAAAGATGCTGCTAACACCTATCTCAAAGGCTATCTGGGAATTTGCAAAGAAGAATTGGTTTCTTCTGATTTTATTCATGATGAACGCTCTTCCATCTATGATGCCAAGGCAACATTGGAAAATAACCTTAAAGGCGAAAGACGTTTCTTTAAGATCGTTTCCTGGTATGACAATGAATGGGGCTACTCCTGCCGCGTTGTCGATTTATTGAAACACATCAATAAACAAGACATGGTTGCTCCTAAGCTGGAAGCTAAACCAGTAGTCATAGAAAAAATGACTGTCCGCGATGTAGAACTGAGCGGCAAAAGAGTTGTCATGAGAGTGGATTTCAATGTTCCTATTGAAAATGGCAAAATCACAGACGACACAAGAATCGTAGAATCTCTACCTACAATTCAATATGCACTAGAAAAAGGTGCTAAAGTTATTTTGCTCTCCCATTTAGGAAGACCCAAGGGAATCACTCCTGAATTTTCTCTTAAGCCAGTAGCAGAACGCTTAAGCCAGCTTTTGGGCAAAAGCGTCCAGTTTGTTCCTGAAACTTACGGCGTGCAAGCAGAAAAAGCCGTGGCTGCTATGAAACCAGGCGATGTTCTTGTTCTGGAAAACACTCGTTTTGACAAAGAAGAAGAAAAAGGCGATTATGGCCTGGCAAAACGATGGGCTGAATATGCTGACATTCACGTAAACGATGCTTTTGGTACTGCCCATAGAGCACATTCCAGCAATGCTTGCATCGCACAATATTTACCCAGTGTATCAGGCTTTTTGATGGAAAAAGAAATCCAATTCTTGTCCGAAGTTACCTACAATCCCAAAGCTCCTTATGTCGTAGTTCTCGGCGGTGCTAAGGTATCTGATAAAATTGCAGTTATCAACAATTTCCTTGGCAAAGCCAATCGTATTTTGATTGGTGGAGCTATGATGTTTACTTTCCTCAAAGCTATGGGCAAAAATGTTGGATCTTCTTTAGTAGAAGCAGACAAAGTTGCTTTTGCCAAGCAATTGATTGAAAAAGCCAAAGCCAAAGGCGTAGAGCTTGTTCTGCCAGTAGATGCTGTTATTGCTCAGAAAAAAGAAGCTGGTGCAGAAAAGAAAGTTGTCACAGTAGACCAGGGAATTCCTGAAGGCTGGATGGGATTAGACGTAGCAGACGCAACCATCGAGCTTTTCAAAAACAAACTCCAGGATGCTAAAACCGTTGTATGGAATGGCCCTATGGGTGTTTTTGAAATTGATGATTTTGCCAAAGGAACAAAAGCAGTCGCTGATCTTATCGCTGGCCTTACACAAAAAGGCACAACCACAGTTGTTGGCGGTGGAGACAGTGCTTCTGCAGTCAATAAATTCGGGATCAGCAAAAAATTCTCCCACGTCTCCACAGGCGGCGGAGCTTCTCTTGAATTTATGGAAGGCAAAGAATTGCCAGGAATTGCTACTATCAATGACAAAAAGAAATAGTGATTAGTGGCGAAATAAAGATTATCAGGGCAACACCTAAATCCTGTTAAGACAAGCTTAATGCTATGCTATTTCTAAGCATACGTTTAGGTTTAGAAATAGCATATTTTAGCTTAACAAATTTGGATGTTGCCCTTTTATATTATGCTTTGCCAATTTTATACTAAAAATTATTTTTTTTAAACGCTTATTGACTTAGCTCCTAATTTTAAAATCACGAATGATACGAATAACACAAATGAGACGAATTAAGATGATCTATTCGTGCTATTCGTCCTGATCTATTCGTGCTATTCGTCCATTCGCAAAATTCGTGATAAAATACTTTTTTAATGTATCCAGATTGGGAGCTAAATCCATAAGCATTTTTTTTTATTATCTTTGGCTTTTCTTATGCCTATCTCGGACAAGCCGAAACCAAAAAGGTATGAATCACGAATGAGACGAATATACCAATTAAGCGAATGAAATTTTTATAAAAACTATTCGTGCCATTCGACAATTCGTTTTATTCGCGATAAAAATGTTTGCTTTTTCGGCAAACATCTAACTTCTTAGTTTCTATTCTGCCATGTAATATAAAAATTCAAGCAAAATTGTCCTGCTCATTTTTTAAAAGGATAAAAAATGGATATGACAGAACTGACGGCGCAGATCAGAGGCAGCGATGTCGAAGCACAAAAGAAAGCTATCCGAAAATTGGGTGCATTTGGCCCTGTAATGCTCGAAAAGGCTGTAAAGGAATCGTACCAAGAGGTTTTTAATGTAGTCACAAAACTACTCAAAGAGATGGATAATAAGCAGTTTTGCGATGAACGAGTTGCGGTCGTTAAAATAGCGCGGCAGCTTCTCATGGGGAAAAAATATCCATCACCTCACGCCTCCTCCTATTTGCAACAAGAAACCGATTCCATGAAAAGCATGTTACTCAAGCTCATAACCAATAGTAATGCTTATTGTTATAAACAGGATAGTGCTATTATTGCATTCATCAGGGAAAATGTGAAGTTGCCGCTTGCAGTGGCAAAGTCTGAGATATTGGAATCCATAGAGAATTCGATAAGTCTGCAAGCTGAGCCAGCGGAAAAAAAACAGCAAACACAAGCAGACATACCTGTTTTCGATTTGGACAGCATAGAAATTCCGCGCGAAGTCATTCGTAAAATCCCTGCATGTATGGCCAATATCTACCGCGTAATTCCTGTATCTTTTGAAAGCGAAATCCTTACTATTGCTACATCAAGCATAGATACCTCCGAGATATTGCAAGATTTGCAGTTAATGCTCCATTGTGAGGTAAAAGCGGTGAAAGCAAACGATGATCAGATAGAACGAGCGGTAGAAAAATACTATTATGAGGAGATGCAGGGAAATATATCTTTGCTTTTGTCAGAGGAAGATAGTCCCAAAAAAGCCCTTGTTTACGATCTGTCGGATAGCCAAGCTGCTACAGATGGTAAAAAAGAAGCAAAAGACTTAAAACCTGCGGAGAGGGTTGAACAAAAAACACCGTCCATGATTACATCGCAGCAAAGAAAGGTTACTGCCCCACGGGAAAGAGCCAAAAAAGCAAAGATAGAGAAAGAAGAGCTGCCTCCTCTCAAAGAAATAATGATACCTTCTCCCAAGGAAAAAACCAGACATTTTGAAATAGAAGATGCAGCAGAATCTGCTCCTGTGAAAAAACTTCTGAACCTTATTTTGATGCAGGTTGCAGAAGACAATGCATCCGAGCTTTACCTGGAGCCTTCTGAGGACGGTTTGAATATCCTTGAGCGGGTAAAGGGCAATCTTGTAGAAATGATGCCACCGCCACCCGATTTTGCTTCTGCCCTAATCTACCGTATCAAAAAATTAAGCAGCTTAGAGCCAACTAAAACCAAGATACCGCAGGACGGAGTAGCAGAAATAGAGATTTCAGGCAAAAAGACGCTAGTCCATGTTTCTACAACGCCTACTATGTTTGGGGAAAGCTTTACAATTCGAATTATGGAACCTAAAGAACAGCCTGTGGCTAAGATTCGCGAAATACCTCTTTTTGAGAGAGCATTAAGCGAAGAGGCAGGAAGACCAGGGCCATTGGAACGGTTCGTAGGTCAATGCGTCTGGCTTATGAAGGTAATTCAAGCTACCATAGGACTCAAGTTTATTCTTATTGCCAATGCGCTGGACATATTGATTGAAACATTCGTTGGGTATGTGAAGGGCATTTTCGAAATATGGAAAACAGGCAAGACTATTCAAAAACGACTATCGCGGCGTTTGCCGCAAGACCAAATCGCAGGGATATCGGAAGACCTTGCCATAAGCCGTTTTTCGCTGTCAAGGCTATTTTCATTTCCAGGCTTTTGCCTCGAAGATTGGTATCATAGACTACCATCCTCGCAGGAATGGACGAAGCGAACTGAGCCAACATTCGCATTGAAGATTGTACTGGAAACCCGATGTCATCTCGATGAGATGAAACGCGACCTGTCTTTGCTTACAATGAGACAGATACAACAGTTCACCAAAAAATCTTTTGTAAGCTTACTACTAGGCTTTATCCCAAACCTGTGGGAACTTTTGTTGCTGTGGAAAGACTGGTTTATCCTGGTCTTTATGATGGAATATTCGCGCAATGACGTAGAGCAGATGTATGCAGATTTTTTACTCTGCTACCAAAAGATTCTGGCCTCTTTACAAAAACAATATTATGGCGAAACGCAGGCAGATCTAGCTGCCTACCAGACACTCGCTTATTATGAACAGGATATGATCTCCCGTTTGGGGAAAGCCCAAAATACAAACAGCAGCAATTTGGAAGAAGAGATTGATGAAACCAAATTCAAAGTCCAAAGATTGATCCAGATGCTCTGCAAACCTAAAAAAATATTGACTCCCTGCACATGGAATCGGTTTGACTTGCTATGGGAAGTCCAAAAAAGCATTGCATCAGGAAAACCCTATCCATTCTATATCCTAGAACTGGATCGATGGCTAATAAATCAAGTAGAGAAAGCACTTATGAAAAAAGGAATGCTTTGTAATCTTCAAGAGCGAGAGCTACGATGGCAAGAGGCTAAAGAATTTAGAAAACGGTATCATCTTGCCAGGCAATTGAATGCACAATTCCTATAGAAAGCCCCATCCAATTTATCTACAGCACTTCTCATGTTGAAGAATGATATGTAGATATTATGGACTATAGCCAGACAATGCTTTTTGGCTTTATCAAAAAATACGCACTCTTTACACACTTAAAAATAATTACGCATTTCATAAAATCTTAACACGAAGAAACAGGAAGAGAAAACACAAAAAACACGAAGAAGAAAAAAAATATAAAAAAATTTTTTTTCCACCTTCGTGTATCTTCGTACACTTCGTGGTATTTTTTAAAATGCATAATTTTTGATCTTACTCTAACAATGGGTTAGCGTAAATTCTGTGATAGTATGTAAGCAGTCCGAAATGGCAAACCTTAAAATAATTTTAGGCGAAAATTTTGAGGCACTCGGAGAGAGAGGAGAAAGTGA
>JABWCH010000036.1 GCA_013359215.1 Candidatus Brocadiia bacterium
GAAAGCTTTGATGACACAATATCCAATGGGTTAGCTCTTTGCCCCAATTTGCATAGAGCTTTTGATCGTGGATTGATAAGTATTGATGATCGATACCAAGTAATGGTTTCAACTAAGTTTATCGAGGTACCATCATCATTTTCATTGAAACAATTTACCGGCAAAACAATTATTGGCCCTTTGGACGCACACCATCAGCCTTCTTTAAAAAACCTTCGTTGGCATCGGGAGAATACATTTTTGAAATAGCTTTCCGGGAAAGAATTTTTTACGTTGCCACATTATACCACGAGTGGTTTATTATTGATTACGACCCAAACGGATGGCTTCTTAGCCCGACAGGGCATAAACACAGTTGGTTTTACCAGAATCCAGTATCTTTGTAAAATTAAAGGCTGCAATAGACATGGCTAAAAACAACCCATTATCGGAGGCAGAAATCATTAATACACTGAGTAAGTACCTCGCTGCCTATCCAGTCGATTCGTTTGGGCTTTTCGGCTCGTTTTCCAGGGGGGATTACCATCAGGAAAGTGATATTGACGTATTGGTAGAGTTTGAACCTGGTCATACTCCAGGTTTTGCATTTTTTGAGTTACAGGACAGCCTCTCTCATATATTAGGAAGAAAAGTAGATATGAATACTCCTAACTTTTTGAGTCCCTATTTTCGAGATGATGTTATAAAGAATGCGCAGGTAGAATATGTTGAAATAGGAGCCATAAGATGAAAAAATTGCCCTGGAAGCCCTGGCATGAGGCGGTTAAAATACGCGAAGAACTTCGGTCAGGGGAATTGTCTCTTTCTATGGTCAGGGGAATTGTCTCTTTCTATATTTGCGGCGGATTTGTACGATGTTGCCATGAAGAAAAAACGCCGTTCTCAATACGAAGACCCTGCGGAGTTTTTCGCCCTGACCTACCCTACGTACAACCTACGCGAACTGGCTAAAGATGTAGTGCTGAGATTGGCGAAGAAAAACGGCAAGGCAGTGCATCAATTGGAGCTTACCTATGGCGGGGGCAAAACTCATGCGCTGATTACGCTTTTTCATCTTGTGAATGATCCTGGGCATCTACCAGGACTTCCTGCTGTACGGGAATTTTGCGAACACATTGGGATGACTCCGCCTGAGACGCGAGTGGGGGTTCTAGCCTTCGATAAGCTGGATGTGGAAAAAGGCATGGAAGTCTTAGGCTCTGATGGAGATCGCAGATGGCTCAGACATCCCTGGAGCATCCTGGCCTTTCAGTTGGCTGGCAAAGCAGGATTGAGGCTGCTCCATGCCAAAGGAAAAGAGGAAGAGCGAGAAAGTGCCCCTGCGGAAAATCTGCTCATGGAACTCCTGAGCCTTCCTGCCCAGGAAAACTTGAGTACACTTATCCTCCTGGATGAAGTCTTGATGTATGCCAGAGAAAAAGTGGCTCTGGAGAGTACCTGGCGTGGGAAACTGCTGGATTTCTTCCAATGCCTGACTCAGGCTGCTACCAAAGTAGATTCGTGTGCCATAGTGGCCTCTCTGCTGGCAACCGATCCCAGAAAAAGCGATACACTAGGCAAGGAGCTGACCCAGGAAATCTATTCCATCTTCCGTCGGGAACGAGAGCAAGGCGTTCAGCCTGTTGTCAAGGAAGATGTGGCAGAGGTTCTGCGCCGCCGATTCTTTACGCCAGAAAGCATCCAGAACAAAGATTCTTTTCGTAGGGACAACAGACCGAAGAGCGATTTTTCCAGAGCTATCCGTTTCATCCTGATCTCACCGAAATTTTTTATACTAAATGGACCAACCTGGAAAGCTTCCAGCGTACCCGTGGCGTACTGAGAACCTTTGCCCTGGCTTTGCGGGAAGCGGAAAAGTGGGATGATTCTCCTCTCATCGCTGCCAACATCTTTTTAGGCAAAGAAGAGGGCAAAGGACTTTCCGAAGCAGCGCGAGAATTGGCGAATGTGGCAGCGACCGAAGAGTACGAAGGAAAAAAACAGGAATGGTCTGGCATTCTCGAAGGAGAACTCTCCAAAGCCCAAGAAATCCAAAAAGAAATAGCAATCTCCCATCGGGAAATCGAACAGGCGGTGTTTGCTACTTTTTTACATTCTCAACCCGTTGGGCAAAAAGCATTGACAAGGGAACTGCTATTGCTCTTGGGCAGCACCCATCCTGACAAGATTGAATTGGAAAAAGGATTGATACGATGGGCTGAAAGCTCGTGGTTCCTCGATGAAAGTATGGCAGCAGAAGCTGTTGGCGAGAATCGCAGACTGCCTAAATCGTGGAGGCTAGGCTCTAAACCCAATCTCAAGCAGATGCACCATGATGCCTGCGGGCGTATCCTTTCGGAAGCAATCGAATCAAGACTCATGGACGAAGTTGCCAGGCTCAAAAGCCTTAAGGAAGGTGCTGGCGGTATGGGCATCAAAGTCCACAGCCTGCCGATGAAGCCCAAAGATGTAGAAGACGATGGCGATTTTCATTTTGTCATTCTTGGCCCAAATGCTGCCTGTGATCCAGGCAAGCCGAGTGCCGAGGCCAAACGGTTTATCGAAGAAACGACATCTTCGGATCGCCCCAGGGTCTTTCGCAATAGCATTGTCCTGGCAGTTCCTTCCAAAGATGGATTGGAGCTTTGCCGAAGCACGATCCGAGAATATTTGGGATGGGAAGAAGTCAAAGCACAGCTCAAAAAAGACGAACTAGACCCGATTCGGCAAGAGCTCTTGAATAGCAGCCTGGAATCCAGCCGCAAGCAAATACCCGATATGATCCGACAGGCTTACTCTTTGGTGGTGACGGTGAGTGAGAAAAATGAAATCCAGGCATTCAAGCTTGTGATGCAAAACCTGCCGCTATTTACTCTGGTCAAACAGCACAAAGAAGTTCGCATCCAGGATAGTGCTATTAGCGCAGAGGCTTTGCTTCCAGGCGGGCCTTATGATCTATGGCGAGAGGGCGAAACATCCCGAAGGGTCAAAGACCTGGCAGGAGCGTTTGCCCAGTTCCCTCATTTGCCCAAGATGCTGCGAGCGAAGGAAATTATGGATACATTGGTGCAAGGGGCAAAGGAAGGCTTCTTTGTCCTGCAAATTACCCGACCTGACCGTACCAAAAGGACTTTCTGGTACGAAGAGCCTGACGAAACTTCCCTGAAAGACCCTGGGTTAGAAGTAGTATTGCCCGAAGCAGCCAAATTAGGCGAAATCCCTACAGCTCTTTTAGTGCCAGGGAAATTAGCAGAACTCTGGAAAAATGCAGAAATTACCTTTGGCGAACTATGCCAATATTTTTCTGGAAACACCGTCAAAATTTCCAGGCAAGGGTATGACGAAACCCTCATTATTCCCAAAGCAGACAAAGAAACTCTCAGGAACGCACTGCATAAAGCAGTTGCAGAAGGAAAACTATGGCTCACTCATGCCGAATCAAGCATCTTAGGCGAAGAAATTCCTCATGGGCTTCTTTGTGAAGAAACCAGGCTTCAATCACCACCACCCTCTATTTCCATTTATGACATTATGCCAGAAAATCTTCCAACAGCATGGCACGAAAAAGAAACTACAGCAACAGCAATAGTGTCCGCTTTATCCCAAAAAGCAGGAAAGCACTTACCCTGGCTAAGAATACGAGAAGCTATCCAGGGAGCCATGCAAGCCCATCTTCTGGAATGCACTCTGGACAGCACTACCTGGCCATGCACTCTAGCAGAAGCCCCAAAACTAAAGCTCCGCATTCCTCAAAAAGAAGAGATAGAAACCCAGATACCCACGAAACCCAAAAAATCTGGCACCCATTCATCTGAACTAGATATCAAGCCAGAAGAACTCCAAGAACTGGCAGAAGTGATGGGCGAACTGCTTCAAGAAACAGCAGGCTACGACCTAAAATTCCGCCTCCGCCTGGAACTTACTGGCAATCTCAAAAACCCACAGAAGCTAGAAAAGATCAACGCAATACTAAAAAGAGTCTCAGAAAAGCTAATTATGTCAAACTAAAACACTGGGATGTTAACGAATTATTGCAGCGGATATTTATAAGAAATATAAAATTTACGGGTTGTGCCAGTTGAAAAAGGCTTTAATCTTTGGCCTGAAAGGCCTGTATATACCAGCCCATGGGCTGGTATATGCAACCCCTACGGGGTAAAGAAGTCATTATTTCAAAACAAGTTATATCAATATTTTAATAATTTTTTCAACTAGCACAAGTCGTAATATGAAACTATTCTCTAGTGTCACTCACTAATTTTCACACTTCGCGAATTTTGCGAATGGATGAATAGTCTGATTCTTTGTAAATAAAAGAGGCGAAAAACATAAATCGTTTTTCGCCTCTTTTTTTATGGACAGAATAATATGAAACTATTCTCTAGTGTCACTCACTAATTTTCACACTAATTTTCACCTTTTCACTCACTAATTTTCGCCTTTTGAATAGCCTTTTTAACGATTGAAAAATACTTAAAATATTTATTTGCAATATATTATACTTGTGTCTTCCCTTATTCTTTTTCTTGTGTCTGCCATTATTCTTTATATTCTTAATTCTGTCTGAAAAAAATCTATTGCAAAAGCCCTAAATAAATCTACAATAAATGTAATTCATTTATCAAAGACAAACTGTATTCTTTTTTATTTTTTTGATAAAAAAATATTAGCTTTGTTTTTGCTTAAATAAGATTCATTTTCTATACAATATTTTTATTGAAATATTCTGTAAGGGAGTTTGTTATGGAGAAATTTCTTTTTGCTATATTTTATTGTTGCTTTGCCTTTTTGTGCAGGCAGAAACAACCATCGTCATAAGCTATAATGATTATAGCTGTGCATGGGAAAACTATGCATCTGCCTTGACGATTGAGAATTCTTATCGAATAGGATCAAACCTAGCTGTGTATGCCGCTCGTGGCCGTAATTCTCTTACTATGGCCCAAGTTATACATAATGGAGACTGGAGTTGTGATCCAGGCGCAGTAGAAAACCTCAGGGATGGTATTGTTTCTCGTACTGGCCTTACCACCAATCTTCTAAGTGCTATAAATCCTAACACTACTGTTTTGGACAATGTAGACTTATTAATCCTTTTTGGGCATGATGGATTTTCTTTTCTTCAATCTGGCTTGAATAATATAAAAGCCTTTTTGGATCGAGGTGGAGTGATTTTTGCCGACGATTGTAATGCCAATCCTAATGGTACATTTGCTAGTTCCTGGAGAAGCGTAATCCAGAGTTTGTATTCTGTGAATTTTACAGATTTAACTCCTGATAATCCTTTTTTTAATACATTCTATCAATTAAGTGGAGACAATGCTTCTTTTAGCTCTACTGGTTATGGAACAGAATGGGGACAAAATAGACTACAAGGAATATCAGTTTATACTCCTACTTTAGAGGAAGGTTTGCAATCATGGCAAGTTCCAGAGCCTGCAAGCTTGGTCTTTTTAGGAATGGGAATTTTAGTTAGTTGTTGCTTATTTAAAAAAAATGTTAGTTATGTAAGCTCAAAACGTTTTGACAAGGAATAGATGGTTCATCCGATGAAACTGACCAGGCTATCGCCTTGCAATTTAAACGTAAATTCTTACGACTTGTGCCAGTTGAAAAGGCTTTAATCTTTGGCCTGAAAGACCTATACATACCAGCCCAGGGGAACACACCATAGCTATGGTGTGTTCCCCTGGGCTGGTATATGCAACCCCTACGGGGTAAAGAAGTCATTATTCCAAAATAGGTTATATCAATATATTGATAGTTTTTCCAACTAGCACAAGTCGTAAATTCTTATTTGTGTTTATCTTTAGACTGCTTTTTTTGATTCCTGAAAGAAGACTTACACGAAGCGATCTCTTTAGATAGAACCCGCTTGTTTGGAAATTTTTCTTGAATTTCAATGAAGATAAGCTAAAATAGAATTCTTTCATAAAGAGGAGAAAAATGTGCCTAAGCTCAACCAAATTTTAGCGATTGAAAAAAGCATCAAAAGCAGAGTTTATGGAGAACTAACAAAGCTCCATCATGCACTGCAAAAGTCCACTCTGCTTAGTGGCTTTAGCAAAATATATAATAAAAAAGACGAAGATAGCGATGATTTTCCGCCAGAGAAGCAAAAAGTGCAGCTTATTGCTCATGAAATTTTGCAAAATCTGGAGAATCTCTTAGGCGAGCTTTTGGATATAACTTTGACAAAGGATCATGGAAACTGCCATTCCTTTGCTGATGTGAAAATAGATGGCAAAGTTCTTATTGAAAAAGCACCTGTGACCTATTTACTTTTTTTAGAAAAGCAAATCAACGATCTACACACTTTTGTAGCAAAAATTCCCGTCCTAGATCCAGAAGAAGAATGGTCTTATGACGAAACGACCAGCCTTTACAAAACAGCTCCTATTGCAACTACCAAGACCAAGAAAGTGCAAAAGCCTATTGTCCTCTATGCCGCAACAAAAGAGCATCCAGCGCAAACACAGTTGATTACAGAAGACATGATTGTTGGACATTGGACAACAGTGAAACATAGCGGGGCCTTGCCTGAACCAGAAAAGAAAAAAATTCTTGAAAGAATCCAAAAGCTGGCAAATGCTATAAAATTCGCAAGAGAAGAAGCCAATTCCCTCGAAGTAGAATCGGTAAAAATCGGTAAAGCTATATTAGGATATATTTTAGATAAATAAAAAAGAGTGATCTTTTTTTTTATAAGAAATGTTTTAGTTTCGGGTACAAATTCATTTTTAAATTCTTTATCATGGTTTCTTGCAAAATAGATAGCGTGCAGGTTCAAATCCTGCTCCCCCGATTTCGGGGGATGGTGGAATGGCAGACACGAAGTAGCTAACTTTGCTACTTTGCAACTCGATTTTTGTGAGAATTCCAATCAATTTCAAACTATTACTCGAGACTGAGCATTGCCATGCTTGCCAAATCAAACGCCAGCATACGAACTTTGTCAAGACGTGGGTTCAAATCCCTCCCTTTGCACCATTTCGGTTTTGACTACAAATGCAAAGGTAGCTTAGTGGAAAAGCGAGACAATATGAAAATGATATGCTGGTTTAAATGCCGTTGGCAATACAAAATCATGGCAGGATAAATGCAGCACATTTGTCCAAATGGGCCGGAGGGAAGGTTACTCCCTTCGGTTTTTTTATTGGTGTGATCAAATCAACAACGAGAATTTCAAGGTATAAAAAATGGAGAAAAAAAACCTCTCCCAACAGATGGGCAGTTTCCCTCTTCGCTTCTGGATGATCAACTGCGTAGAATTTTTGGAAAGATTTTCTTATTATTGTATGAGAAGCGTTTTAGGGCTTTATATTGTAGCACCTGCTAAAAATGGTGGTCTGGATTTAAGCCAGACAGACAAGGGGACAATCTTTGCTATATGGGCTTTAGTGCAATGCCTTTTTCCTATTTTTAGTGGAGGCATTTCTGACCGCTATGGCTATAAAAAATCTTTATTGGTATCTTTTATTCTCAATGCTATTGGTCTTATGCTTATGTCTGTAGCACGAGAATACTGGACATTTGTTTTTGCCTGTATTCTGGTGGCTTTTGGCTGTGGAATCTTCAAGCCGCCCATACAAGCCATGTTATCTCATTCTTTAGACAAGGAAAATTACTCTTTAGGATGGGGGATTTTTTATATTGTGGTCAACATGGGTGGGTTCATTTCCCCTTTCTTTGCTTCTTATTTAAGATCTTATAGCTGGCAATATGTCTTCTTTTTCTCCACAGCCATGATTCTTCTAGCATGCCCATGCCTTTTGCTACTAGAGTCTCCCCAAAAGAAAACACAGCCAAACAAATCCCTCCAGGAAATCGCAAAGGATTTTGTTTTGCTTACGGGAAATTTTTCTTTGCTGTGCTTTTTGCTAATTTATAGCGTCTTCTATATTGTTCTTATGCAAGTATGGGATATATCTCCTGTCTTTATCGACCAATGGGTAGAATCGAACCATATTGTCCGCTGGCTAGGCAATCTTACAGGAATGAATTTTTTCCAAGAGGCAGCATCGCAAGGCAAAAACATTCCTCCTGAACTCATGAGCAATCTCAATACTTTGATTATCATCCTTTTTACAATGCCCATTGCCTACTATTTTGGCAAGCTTAAACACCTTCCAGCCATGGCCTGGGGGATGTTTTTCTGCGCCCTGGCATTGCCTCTCTGTGGTTTTAGCAGAGAAGGAGTCTGGTGTCTTTTTGGAATCGCGGTCTTTTCCATTGGAGAAATTGCTTGTAGTCCTAAATTTTCCGAATATATTAGCTTTATAGCTCCAGAAGATAAAAAAGCCCTTTATCTTGGATTCGCCCAAATACCCTTTGCCTTTGCCTGGGCAGCAGGTAGCGTGTTCACAGGCTGGCTCAACGACCGCTATTCCGATATTTACGCGCTTTCCTCCCGCCATCTTATTTCCGTACTCCATGTAAGCCAAGAAGAAATAGCCAAGATTCCCAGAAGTGAATGGCTTAAGACTCTTGCAGAAAAACTCGGGATGAGCATTCCTAAGACGAAAGATATGCTTTGGGAAACCTATTATCCTCCAACAGTATGGTATATCATAGCAGGAATTGGCTTTTTATCCATTTTAGCCATGGTTCTATACAATAACAAGATCCTGCGAATAAAAGATAAGTAACAAGAATACAGGAGATGAAAATATGGCACTAGAAACATTGAGCAACCAGGTGCTTGCTTTGCGCAAAAAAATATATTGGCTTATTGGAATCCAAGGTTTTTTAAAAATATTTCTTTTATTCCTTATCCTTTGCGCAGCCACTTTTGCTTTAGACTATTTTTTGAATTTACCATTAACTGTAAGAATTGTATTTTTTATCGCTTTTATTGTTTTTCATGGCTATTCTATAGTAAAATATTGTATCATTCCTCTGCGCGTTCCTATCAGCCAGGAAGACATTGTTCTTGCCATAGAAAAAGCCAATCCCTTTTTAGAGGATCGGTTGATTTCTGCTATCCAGTTCCAGCGTTTGATCCAAGACCCTTCCTATAAAGACTCCAGGGCTATGTCACTAAAGGTGATTGAAGAAGCTGAAAGGCTTATGGACTCTATTTCATGGAGTAAAATACTCGATATTTCTTCGGCTGTCAAAAAAAGCATACTTCCCCTTGCTATACTATGCTTGTTTTCGCTATGCTATTCTTTTTTTCCTGGTATGGATTACCTTACAGAAATATGGCTAAGTCGTACTTTTTTTCTTCAAGATACCCCTTGGCCTAGAAAAACTTATATCTTCTTATTAAAAGAAAACTTCCTTGTCCCTGCCAAAGAAAAAATTCCTTTGGTTGTAACCGCATCCTTTCCTACGGCTTCGCTATGGTATCTTGTAGAAAGTCCAGGAATTCGTATATGGAGAGAAGAGAAACTACAGCAAGGAAACAAAGTCTTCAGTACTCAACTGCCTGCTCTGGAGCATCCCATGTATTTTTATCTCCAATCAGGAAGCACTTTCTCAAGCATGTACAAAATCCTCCCATCAGAAGAAGAAAAAAATGA
The DNA here is from genome assembly GCA_013359215.1 of Candidatus Brocadiia bacterium. GTDB lineage: Bacteria > Planctomycetota > Uabimicrobiia > Uabimicrobiales > JABWCH01 > JABWCH01. The sequence continues at coordinate 9,504 of JABWCH010000036.1, forward strand.
AAAAATGCTCCGAGAAATAGCCATTCCCTTTCCAGACTATACCATCACCAAGGCAAAAGGGGAAAGTCTATTTTTAAAAATAATCACAAAAGGAAGCATACCAAGGACTTCATATATTTCCTATACTTTTGGGGAAAAGTTCTATCGTTTGCCCCTGGTAAACCAGGGAAATGGATTCTTCAAATACGATTTTTCCAGCCTTACGGAAAATTTCACCTTTTCCTTGCAAGGTGGCGATGACCAGGACGAGTTGCCTCTATACCATCTACGCATTCTTCAACCGCCTACAACAGAATCTGTAGCAGTATGGTATCACTACCCTGAATATACTAAGCTTCCCTCCACTCCCTGGGATACACCCCAAACACAAGGAAATATCATTGCCTTATCAGGCACGAATGCGATTGTCAGGATAAAATCCAATATCCCTCTCAAGGAAGCAAAAATCGTTTTCCCAGGAAAACAAGAAAGCATCATGAAGGATATTTTTTTGAGCCAGAATTCCCCTGACCCTTCTTTGCCAGCGTCTCCTTTGTTCTGGTATGCCAAAATTCTCATACAACAAGATGCCCGCTATCGATGCGATCTTCTGGCAGAAAATGGGCTTAAAGATACAAACCCAGCAGGGTTTTACATACGTGCGCTAAGGGATCAAACACCTTATATTCAACTGATTTCTCCCAAAAGAAAAGACATTGATATGATCCCTACAGGATCTCTCTTGCTCAAGAGCAAAGCAAGCGATGATTTTGGAATCAGTAAGCTCGCTATCCAGTATAAGATCAACCGTCAGGAATGGGAAGAAATTCCTTTGCTCCAGACGCACAATGACGTGGAATACGGAATGAAGGAAATCCAGTCTCAATATCTTTTAGAAATGGGCAAAATCAAGGCAAAAAAAACATTGCCATCAGGAGAGATCACCCAAGAGGAAAGGGCTTTAGGCAAAGGAGACAGCATCTCTTTGAAAATTTATGCCAAAGACAACAGCACATCAGGCCAGGGAGGAAGCAAAGAAAGCCAGTCTATTGAAATCGACATTTTCGAAAAAGCCGAGCTTGGCAATCTCTTGAACGAAAAGTTGAAAGAAGTCAAAAGACAACTACGGAGAATTTCTGACCAGCAAAAAGAAAAAAAAGACACCTTAGGAAGATTCCTTTTCTTAGAAGATAAGATAGAAACAGGAGATATAGCAAAAATTTTGCAATTGCGTTTTGCGCAGAATTCCATCTCTCGCGACATAACAGCGCAGAGTGAGGATACAGCCCATATCATCTGGACAATCGAAAACAACCAGATATGGGATCTTTTTGGACGCGACAGGCTGGAGACAATCCAGAAAACACTACAAAGCATAGCATCCCAGGAAAAGAGCGGGCAATACGAAGGAGCTTCTGCTCAAATTGAAAAGATTTTGATGGACGCTTACCAAAAGATCCGCAATGAACCAAAAGAAGGGAAAAATTTGATTGCAGAGGCTGTTTCCCTTCAAGACCAGATTATCGTAGATCTGAATAAAATCATTGCACTTTTAAGCGAATGGGAAGATTTTACCGAAGTTGTAAGAGATCTGGAGCAAATTCTGGAGTTACAAAAAAAAATGAATCCCCAGCTCAAGAAACTTTTGGATAAGCAATGATTCCATTTTATTTTTTCATAACCTATTGCAAAATAAAAACATAAAATTTTTTAAAGGGGGTTTGGGGGAAAATTTTTACAAAAATTTTCCCCCAAATAAAAATCTCTTTGCGTAGCTCCTATCAATAGTTGAGAAAAATGCTTTTTTGTCCTACTCTGCTTTTTTTGTCTATAGCTATAATGGTAAGACGAAGCGTTTTTTCTTGAGAGTCCCCCATCTGTATGGTTATCCAGCCATTTTCTGCTGTTTCGCAGGAATGCCAGTACACATTTTTATATCCTATGGAAAAAGCAGGGAGACTTTTTTGTACAAGGCTGGATGGGTTATGGTTTAGTTTTATAGCAATGGGCTGCAAACAAGAATATTCCCTATCTGTCGTAAATTCAAAGTCCAGAGAATCTACTGTGGGGATATCTATGTAGCGAGATCCATAGTAAAAGTTTTCTATGTTTTCTCTTTCAGGATGATCTCTATGCGAAATCATATCAGCAGCAAGGCAAACTTTGGCGAGTGCAGGCTGGTTTTGTTTATCCAGAATCTGTATCTTCCATTCTCCTTTTTTTTCAGGGGATTCTTGGGCGTGGATTTGTAAGATTTTATCTGTATCAAAGACGCTGATTTTTTGGGAAGCTTCCAGAATGCTGTCTTGCTGGAAAAGGTATGCGCTGACTCTAATTTCAGGGCATAAAGACGGGCTACTTTTCAGAGTAAAGCTATATTCTTCAGGGCAACAAGGTATCGCATGGTGGCCGAGTAAACTTTGTCCTTCCCAGGTTATGAGGACAGGACTGCTTGCTTTTGCCAGCTTAAGGGATATTTTGATATCTTCTCCCAAGCTATATTGAATTTTTTCTGTATGAAGAGACAATATACTGGAAGGAGAAGGTTCTGTTTTTCCTGTCTGGACAGCTTTTTCTTGCTCTTTTTTTTCCTCTTGATTCACATCAAAATAGTATTCTCCCATACACCATCCTCGGACTCTAAGGCAGTAGCGTCCAGGCTGAGCATCCGCTGGAAGTTGGTATCGGAAATCATAGGTTCCCCACTCATCGGGTGTCACTTCTTTTTGTAGCAGCATATTCCAGGAGCTATCTTGTAGGCTTACAAAGACTGAGCCATGGGAAAAGGCATATTGTTCTTGAGAATAAGACCGCAAAAAAATTTTTGCCATAACCTCATCGCCAGAAACAAAGCGGGGTTGGTTAAGAAGAAAGTAGATTTTATGCTGTTCTCTTTCATAATGATACCAGGTTGGATGGGCAACCATAGTGTCTCCTCTTTCTCCTGAAGCTAAAAAGATTAAAGACGCAGAATCCTTAGGAAAGCTTCCTGTCCATACCCCATCCTCGTTTACTTTGCCTTCGTAGATTTTTTTTTGTTCTTCTATAACATAAAGAGAAACATTTTCTTGTAACCGTTTTCCATCTCTTGGGCTAACCCACGCCAGGGAAGATTTCTCTGTATGCTTTACCATCATCGCCAGATCGCTGACAAAAAAACCTATCTCTGTTCTCGTGTCTTCTTCCTCTGCTAGAATGATATAGCAGCCAGGAGGAAGCCTTTCTATTTCCAGCTTTTTCGTGATATGATTTTCCTTTGTTGACTTTTCTGTCCATTGCCTTAAAAGAGTAGAATGGGATTGTGTTTTCAGGAAATAGATGTCTTCCTCATGCTTCAATCCTTTTATCAAATCTGTTTTCCAAAGAGAAAGCCTGGCTTCCTGGATTCCTGAAGCAATAAAAAAAATAGCAGGAGGCATAGAAGAAGGAAAGACTGTCCTTTGGATTGTATACAACTGCATATTTTTAGGGACAAATTTTTTCAAAATCGCTATCACTTCATAGCGCAATGAACTGTCTGGATATTGCGCTAAGAACTGGCGAGCAAGCAATTGTGTCTTTTCTTTCTGTTTGGTATGATCTTTGCTTATGATCCTTTTGTATAGCGTTTCTTCTTCGCTCTGGCTTTGATCCTGCGCAGACAAAAGAGAGTGTAACAGAAAGAAACAAAGCAAAAATAGGAATTTTTGAAACATAATATTCTCTTTTCTTTACAAAATGAAATGCTTGGGCAAAAAAAGTATATTTTTTTCTAACATATTTTTCTTTTGATTTTATCCTTATAATTTTTTATCATAACTTTGAGTACTTCACTTTTTGTCATGGTGCTTTTAGCACTTGGAAAATTCATGGGGGCTTATAATGAAATTTTCTTCGATTTTTATATTATTGTTTTTTTTGAATTTTTTAAATGCAAAAGATATTATCACAAACCATGAAGATGTCCTAAATAGAATAGAAGCCTATTTAGAAAGATCAATCCAGGATGAAAGCGAACCTTTTTTAAAAACATTGCTGCTGCCAGAAAACCAGAAAAAAACAGTATCTGTTTTGCTCCATCTTTTAGAAAACCAAAACACAAGCGCCAAAATTAAAGCATGGGCTACCTTTTTTATAACAAAGCTCCCCTACGAAACCGCGGAAATTTTTTTTCCAACTCTTATTGTATCATTAAAAGCCCAAAATTGGCAAATCAAAATCAATTCTGCTAATACATTGGGTTTTTTTAAAGTGTCAAGGGCAGCAGAGCATCTTTTGCCTCTTTTGCAGGATAAAGATGGGCTTGTTGTGAAATCAACAGAAGATGCATTAAGAAAAATTTTAAATGCTTCCCATCTCCCTTTGCTCGTGCAAGAGTTTGGCAAATATGATTCTGAAGCCAAAAGAATCATAGTATCCCTTGTTGGTGAAATAGTACACCCTGCCAGCAGAAATTTTTTGATAGAAATGACAAAAAGCAACTCTTTGGGAGTCAAAAAAACAGCCCTTTATTACCTTGGGCAAAATTCTCATACTGTTTCTCTTCTCATTCCCTTTTTGCAAGATAGCGAAGCGGATATCCGATATATTTCATGCCTCCTCTTGGGAAGGCAGAAAATAGAGAGTGCTTTTTCGGATATATTGCCTTGCTTAAAGGATCCTGATATAAACGTAAGAAAAGCATCTATATGGGCTTTATCTCAAATCTCTGTACCTAAAAGTATTAGCGCATTGAATGACTTTATCATAACCAAGGTTTCTCAAAAAGACCTTTCTTTGCTTCCCATACAGGAAGATTTGGTCACTGCACTCATGATTTCAGGGCTAAAAGGGAACAAGAATGTGTTGGATTTTTGCCAAAAAATCCTGGAAAGAAACGATGTTCATGAGCAATACAGAGCAAAGCTTATCTATGGGCTTTCAGGACTTCAAAACAAGGAAACTTTTTTCTATCTTCTTAAAAAATTCGAGAAAACGACTCCTTTTCTCAAAAGGATATGCGCTCTCTCTTTATGGAAAATTTCTATTGCGCAGCGTAATTCCTCCAATGCCAGCAAAAAAACTGACTCCATCTCTTCTGGCCTGCCTTCTTTAGATACAGGCCAATACGTTATCTACAGCGATGTAGGAGAAGATTTTTTGCACGAGACAGGCATACTCATGGAATACTTGTATGGATACTATCACAGTATTTTTTCTAGTATCACTAAAGTCTCTTCTCCTTCGAATCCTGACTATGTTGTTGCTACAGCCTTAGAAACAGAAGATGTTCGGCCACCTTCCACAAAAGAAGGGAAAAAAGATACTACAGTGTATATTTTTAGGCAGAAAAAGGAATTCCAGGAATATGCACAAGAAAAATATCAAGAATGGCCTTTTCTTCTGGATTCTAGTGCATATTATGTTCACAAGAGCATGGAAATGGTGACATACAATCGAGAAGAAGAAAATTTTGTCAGACGTACGCTCTTTCATGAAACTATGCACCAGATTTTTTTACACTATGTCCCTGAACCACCTATATGGATCAATGAAGGGCTTGCCGAGTATTTTTGTAATTTCGAATACAAAGATGGAATCTATAAAACAGGCAAGTTGTCTCTCAATCACCTTGCTCTTCTGAAAAAGATGCTTATTGAAGGAAGCTATATACCCATCAGCGATCTTATAAAATTGAATCACAATAGTTTTCACAACGATAATTTTGGGCCAAAAGAAATGGGAAACTATGCCCAAAGCTGGTCTTTGGTCTACTTTTTTATGAATGCAGAAAATGAAAAATATAAGAACCTTACGCGAGAGTATCTGCTTGCGCTTTTTTCTGAAAAGAAGCCAGACAAAGCATTCCAGGAAGTATTGCAAAAGCATCAATTGAACATGAGCATTCTCAGCCAAAAGTGGCAGGCATATTTTTTAACTTTGCCTGAAACCCACATGTCAGAATATTGTCCAGACGATTATAGCTATTAGGCTATGCAATAGAAACTAAGAAGTCAGATTTTTGCCGAAAAAACAGAGATTTTTATCACGAATAAGACGAATGCTCGAATGGAACGAATAGTTTTTATAAAAATTTCATTCGTGTAATTCGTATATTCGTCTTATTCGCGATTAATACCTTTTTGGTTTCGGCTTGTCCGACATAGGAGTTAGACAAAGAGATTTTTTATTTGGGGGAAAATTTTTGTAAAAATTTTCCCCCAAACCCCCTTTAAAAACTTTTATATATTTATTTTAGAAATGCTCAATTTTATATCTTTTTTTCTATTTTTAAGGAGCTTTTTATGAAAAATATTCTTTTTTTTGTCCTTATAGTATCTTTTTTTACAATTGCTTTTGCTCAAAACCCTCCTCAGTCCGACAAGAAGCCTCAAAAACCACCGCTTTCCTTTGCAGAATTAGACAAAAATAAAGATGGTAAAATTTCCAAAGATGAATGGAAAGGCCCTGCTGATATTTTTACGGCCATAGATGCCAATGAGGATGGGGTAATCACAGAAGAAGAAATGCCTAAAAAAAGTGGTATGATGCAGCAGAATTTTAGGCAAAAAGGGAACATGCCTCCTGCTGGACAGGGTGGAATCATAATGCAATTCGATTTAAATAAAGATGGTAAAATCAGCAAAGAAGAATACATGGCCCATTTCAACAAATTGGATGCCAACAAAGATGGATTTATTACCATGCAAGAGATGATGGCTATGAGACATGACAGACAGGGTGAACAACAAGGCCGTCAGCCTGGACAAGAAAATATTGGCAGGATGGAAAGACTGAAAAAATTACAAAAGATGGATAAAAACAAAGATGGCAAAGTGGATCGTGAAGAATGGCAAGGGCCTCCAGAGCTTTTTGACCAGGCAGACAAAAATAAAGATGGTGTAATAAGCAAAGAAGACTGGATGGAAGGCAAAAAACACCAAAAACCACAGGAAGAACCACAGCATCCTGAAGAACCAGAGGAAGAATAAAGAATATGCTTTCCTCTTTGCACAAAAAAGGGTTCAGCCTGATTGAACTGATGGTCGTTTTGGTTATTGTGGGTGGTCTTTTGACTCTTGTTACAACGAATATGAATTTTCTCGTCCCTTCCTCGCGTTTGAATGCAGGGGCAAGAGCCATAGCATCGACTTTAATTCTTGCTTACAACAGGGCCGCGGTCAATGGAGAAGATGCAATTGTTTCCTATAATCTCGATAAACAAATATACCAGATGATTTTAATGAATAAAGGGAAACCAGATGCCTACACTCCATGGACATTGCCTGAAGGTGTTCGCTATTTAGATATTGTAGCAGCAGGAGAGCGGAAAAAAACTTCTGGGATCTTTGAGGTATATATTTCTCCTTTGGGAATTGTAAGAGCGCATGTTGTTCATTTGCAAAACAAAGAGGGAAAACAAATCAGCATAGAAGTGAATCCTCTTAGTGGTTCTGTGGAAGTGAAAGATGGCTATCAGGAATTGGATGTTGTAGAAGAAAATTAGAAGTTTTTATTTGGGGGAAAATTTTTACAAAAATTTTCCCCCAAATCCCCTTTAAAAACTTTTATATTGGATTTTGAGAATGATAGATTTCAGCCTTTTTGGATTCCTGAAAGAATGCTTACACGGAGTGATGCCTACCTTATCCGCTTGTAAGGATTATAGCATGCATTTTCTTCTATCACAGGAGAGAGAATCGCAAAGCTTCGAGGGGGCAATTCTATTTTTAAGCATCCTGAAAAATTTTTATACTCTTTATCGCTTTCTAAATCCTTAAGGCTGGCAGAGTTGGTTAATCGGTATTCTGGAATCGACAAAACTTCTTGCACTGGATGCGACTGTGTGTTGGCAATAACAAGAATCATTTCTTTGAAAAGCTTTGTTTTTCTACAAAATGCAAGCAGGGATTTGGTTTCTAAGAGAACAAAGCTTCCTGCTGTCAAAGCAGGATTTCGATTGCGTAAGGCAATCAGCTTTTGGTAGAAATTCCAGTCTTGGTTTTCTTCCTCATTGCTTTTCCACTGCATGCTTCCTCTGTTCAAAGGATCATCGCCGCCAGACATGCCTAATTCTTCACCATAGTATATCATGGGGATTCCAGGCAAGGTAAATTGCAATACCAGGGCAATTTTTCTCAAATCTTCTTTGGGGAAAAGGTTTTTCAGCCTCATCGTATCATGGCTGGAAAGAATGTTCCAACACTGGCAAATCGATTCTATTCCAGAATCTTGGATCATTTTTTCTATAATTCGCCCAAATTGCAGGCATTCTATATTGCCATGAATAAGCTCTATAATGAGTTGCCTGAGATGATAGTTCATTAGACCATCCACCTTTTGCAGCCATTCGCCAGGATAGCTCCAAATTTCCCCAATGACCTTGGAATCAGGCTTTATTTTATGAGCCATTTCTGTAATTCTTTGAAGGAATTCTGGCCCCAATTCAAAAGCAACATCAAGACGAAGGCCATCTACAATAGCTAGGTAATGGGCTGCTACCTCCAAGATTTTTTCTTGAACAAGAGGGTTTTCTAGGTTAAGTTCAGGAAGATTGGCTACATTCCCCCATGCTTTATAACCATACCGAAAGCTATCGGAAAAAGAAAAAAAGTTTCTGTATTCGCTATTGGGATTTTGCACAGCACTTTCAAACCAGGGGCTTTTCTTTCCAACATGGTTGAAGACACAATCTAAGATTACCTGGATACCAAGTTTGTGGGCTTCTTGTACCAATGTTTTTAAATCTTTTAGAGTCCCAAACTGTGGATCAATCTGGAAATAGTCTATGGTATCATACTTATGGTTTGTATAGGCTTTGCATATTGGTGTTAGATAGATTGCATCTATACCCAAATCGTCCTTTAAGTAAGAAAGCCTGTTGGTAATTCCTACCAGATCGCCACCCCAAAATTCCATTTCATGAGTATAGCATCCATCCTTGGGAGATAATTTGCCACGATGCGGTTTTTTTTCCCAATTTTTTATCTGCGTAGGATAAAGATCTTCTTTTTTTTCTATTCCTTTTTCAAAACGATCCACAAAAATTTGGTAGACTACCATGAAGCATCCCTCGATAAAAACTAAAAATAGTCACGAATTTCACGAATGATGGCATTTTAAAAGCCTTGATTTTTTAAGAAAGAAATTTTAATTTTGTATAATTTTTAGCACAAGAAAAACTACGGCTATCAGGAGTAGCAAGATTACGCATACCATAGCTGCTCCAATGGCTAAAAGCTTAGACTTCGCATGGGTTTTTTCCAGCATACGATGCTCTGCTGAAGTAAAAAAAGGAGCAAGAATAGGCTTTTTCTTTTTGTATGGATTGATATGGATAAAGCTATCAAAATTAGAAGGATCTTGATCGTCCAGGCGATATTCCTCTACAGTATCATGCCTTTTAATCCCTGAAATGAAGTCTTCCTTGACTTTGACAGTTTCCAATGCTTTAGAATAGCCAAATTCTTCTGTGTCTGATACAAGAACAGCCTCTAGTGTGCCAGAAGCTCTTGAATCCTTTGGCTTTCTAATGGTTTCAACAATCCCATAGCTTTCTTTTAATTTAAGCAGAGCTTGCGGAGCATAACCATTTTGCAATTTTTTTATATCATCGCTCAAGGCCATGGGCGTTTGGTATCTGTCTTTTGGAGATTTTGCCATCATCATTTCTATAATCGCAGAGAAGCCGACAGAAATGTCGAGTCTCAGTTCTATAGGCGGAACAAGAGGATCTTTGCGATGACGATTCAAGACAATCCCTGCATTAGGCCCATCAAAAGGAACATGCCCAACCACCGTATGGTATATTGTAGCCCCTAAAGAATAAATGTCGCTTCGATTGTCTAATTTTAATCCATCGGCTGCCTCAGGAGATATATAAAAAGGCGTTCCCATGACAGTGCCTGTGCGTGTTAGGGAAAGATCCTGGTCTTCCCAATTGCGAGCAAGCCCTAAATCGCATAGCTTGGCATCGCCCAATTTGGTAAGCATAATGTTATCAGGCTTAATGTCTCTATGGATTAGATTAAACTGGTATGCGTGTTCCAAAGCGTATGACATCTGAAGCAAAATCTTCAGGGCAAGAGGTTCAGAAAAAATTCCTTTTTCTTTTAAGACAGTGCGCAGATTGCCGCCTTCTATGAGTTCCATAACATAAAAAAAGAAATCTCTTTCTGCCTCATATCCTACTTCATAGCCTTTCACAATATGCTGGTGGTTGAGTTTTTCAATACATAAACGAGCTTCTTGCAAAAATCGCTTGGCCGTGGCTTTGTTCTTACCTAGATGGGGGTCTAATATCTTTATAGCTACAGGGCGGTTGTCGTTGTTTAGATCAATCGCACTATAAACTTCACCCATAGCACCTTCGCCTAATTTTTTGATGATCCGATAGTTAGGTATAAGCCCTTCATCGCCGCCTTTGTATTCTGTGAGAAGCTCGCCTATCTGTTTTTCTGTCAAAAAGTTTTTTTCTACGATAACCTTGTCTAGTGTCTTTGCAATGCCCCATTTTTTTAACCCATGCTGCGCTTCCAGACAAGCTTTGTAGTTTTGCAGTGTTAAAGCCTGCTTTTTGACTAAGAATTTGGCAAACTCTTTTTCTTCTTCAGGATTCATGAATATCTTCCATCCATTTGTAGAATTAGCCTGGTATGGTTCTCTATGCTAAATGTTCGGTGCTTCCCTTTTCTTCCTCTTTTGCTGTTTCCGCCTCAGGAGTTTCTTTTTCAGAAGATACTTGTTCAGCCTTTGGTGTTTCTATGAAATTTTTTATTTTTTCCAGATTTTCGATTCTTTCCGAAAGCTGATTAATCGATGCTGAAAGGCTTTCTATTTCTTTTTTTGTAGGAACATTGACTTTTTTCAAGACCATGTCTACGACAGATTCCAACTGCTCTTCTATTCTTTTTAAATAGGATAGTCTATGAGTTTCCAATTCCTGGTGGAATTGTTTTTTTTCTTCGCTTGTGATTTTGTCAGAGGATAAAAGTTTTTTGACTTTATTTTCAATTTCTTCTTCTACAGAATAGGCGGTTTCCCCTATAGCATGACCAATTTTTTTTGCGCAGTCATACATAGAACCACTGCTTTTTTTGATCATATCGATAAAAAGAGAAGGGGAATATTCTTTGCATTTTCTGGCACGTTCTGCAATCAATTGGGAGAGAACAGAAGCGGTTATGTCTTCTCCTGTATCATTGTCTAAAATCTGGAATTTTTCATCTCGTTCTATAATGCTGGCAATCGCTTCTAGTGTAATGTAGCTTTTAGCCAGAGTATCGTACAATTTTCGATTAGAATATCTTTTGATGAGGCGCACCTTTATACTCCTTAAAAAGGGTTTACCTTTTTTTTCTTTGGTTTTTTGCATCATTCGACAATACAAGCTCAATGTCTTCTATATCAAAAGGCTTACGTAAATAACCATTCGCAAAGCCTACATATTTCATCAAGGTTGCATCTTCTGCTCTTCCTGTAATCAGGATAATCTTTGTTTCTGGTTCTAGTCTTTTGATCTCATCGAAAACAGCAAATCCGTCTTTTTCTCCAGGCATTCTTATGTCTAAAAAAATATAATCAAAAATCTGTTTTTTGCATAGGTCAATGCCATCTGCTCCATTGTTTACAGCCTTTACATCCACATCTCTCTCTTGTAGAATATGGACAAGCATTTCTCGGATGGAATCTGTATCTTCTACTACTAAAATTTTTCTTCCTGGGTATTTTTTGATGGCAACAATATTTTCAGTTGTTTTTAAGAATTCTTTGGGCTGCATATTTTTGGGAATTTCTTGCGTTACAGGTAGGATTACCGTAAAGCAGCTACCTTCACCCCATTTGCTGGATACCGTAATTTCTCCATTATGCTGTTTAACAATGTTGTAGCACAAAGAAAGACCTATTCCTGTCCCTGGCAAAGTCCCTCCGCCAAAGCTGCCTTTGGTGGTATAGAATGGCTCAAAAACTTTGGAAATGTTTTCTTCTTTGATGCCTGTTCCATTATCATATATGGCAACATGGATGTATTTTTGGTCTTCTGATAAAAAAGTCTTTATGGTGATAATACCATTTTTTTCTATGGCATGGCGTGCATTGATGATGATATTCATAAAAACTTGCTGTATTTTAGCCCCTGCCATCATGGTTTTGGGAATGCTTCCGTATTGTTTGAGTACTTCAATTCCTTCATTTTCCAGGGCAGTGAAAATCAGGCTAATCACAGAATCTATGATTTCATGGACATCCAGGAATTCAGCAGTGTCTCCTTTTTGTTTGGAGAAGGAAAGCAACCCTTCTGTAATTTCGCAAGCACGTTTTGATTGTTCAATGACAACCGTCACGAGTTTTTCTCTGTATTTTTCGTTGCGGGCTGCGATTTGCGCAAAGCCGTACATGCTGGCAATGATATTATTGAATTCATGCGAAACGCCAGCCGCAAGCAAACCCACGGCTGCCATTTTTTCTGTTTGAACCAATTTGCTTTGCATATTTTCCAGTTGTTCTGTTCTTTCTAAGACTCTTTTTTCCAGTTCTTGATTCCATTGCGCTATTTCTTGTTCTTTTCTTTTGATTTCTTCATAAAAATTGGAATTAGAAAGGGCTATAGCTGTATAACCTGCTAAAATTTTCAATAATTCCTGGTCTTCTATGCTATATGGTTCAGCGTTTGGCCTGTTGACAATACACAGAACGCCCATTGTTTTTTGTTTTAGAATGGATTCTGATGTGTTGGTTGTAATAGGGACAGCAACAAAGGATGTTTTATTTCCCATCCACAATTCTAAGTCCTGAGGAATCTGCTCTTGTCTTGATATAAGCAAAAGGCTATTCTTTTCCGCTACTTCTATTATGCTTGTAGGGGCAGGTATCTCCTGCATCTTTTCTATCTCTATCCCTGTAGAAGCAACAAGCTTAATCCTATCATTTTCTTTGAGAAAAAGATAGGTTTTGCTGCTTTGGAAAATAAGAGCAGCATACTTTGCTGTATCCTGAACAATCAAGTCGAATCTTAGATAAGACGAAATGCACTGGGTTGCTTCCGAAAGGGATAGCAAATTTTGGTTGAAGCGTTGCTTTGCTGTATAAAAACGCGCGTTTTCGATGACGATAGCTGCTTGCATGGCAACCTGGGTCAAGAGTTCCAGATCCATTTTAGAGAATTTCCCTCTTTTTTTGGAATCAACCTGGATTATGCCAAGGACTTCCCCTTTGCGTATTAAGGGAACACACATAGCAGACATGATATTATGGCTGATGACGCTTTCCTGGGCTTTAAACCGAACATCATCCATGATATTTTCGCAAAGCAAAGATTCTTTTGTGGAACAGACTTCCTGTACAATGGTTGCACTGATCTTAGGATTGATCAATTCCCCTCTTGTACTAAGGGCACAAGCAGGAATAAACTTACCTTTGGCATGATCATAAAGAGAAACAATGGCCCTATCAGCAGAGAATTCTTCGAGAATGACTTCCAAAAGGCTTTTTAAAAGATGCTCCAGGTCCAATATTCCACTGATAATATTAGAAATTTTATAGAGTGTTACAAGCCGTTTCTGGGATCTTTCTTCGCCTTTAAAGCTATCCAGGACGTGTTTCACTGTTTCGTAATATTTGACCCTGGACTCAATTCTGGATTTTACATTTTCATCTATGGTTTCCTGGGGAATGCTTTCTTGTGTATCTTCTTCAAACATCAGCTCGTAGTCCCCAATTTTAACAAAGTCTGCATGGCTTAGGGACGCTTTAGAGAGTGCTTCTGAGTTTACAAAGATCTCTGCTTTAGGATCTAGTGCGATAAGCTGAACTAGTTTTCCAGAAATAGAAATTTTCAAATGCTTTGGAAGTATGGAACTACCTGGAAGGTAAATCGAATTATTAGGGCTAGAGCCTAATGTATCACCATCATGAATCTTTAATTTCTGGTTTAAAATATTACCATCAGGGCTTGCAAGAACTACAAATTGTGGCACGATATTATCCTACCTCGATTGTAAATTAGCAGAGGGGTTACCCCAACGCTGTCAAGTTAAGACTTTGCATTAGAGCCTATCCAAAAAATCCTTTTGGCTGCAAATTTCGATGCATCTCGGATAGGCTCTTAGGCGAAAGACCTGCGTGAGCGTAGATGCCTACGGCTACAGTGCATCCTTAACTTAACAGTGTTGGGGGACATCCCTGGGCTGATTCTTGTTATTGCTTGTTTTCTGTGGAAGGGGCAGGCATTTTTTCTACTTGTTCTTTTAGTTTTTTTACACTTTCTAAAAGTTCATTGTGCTGCTGCTGGAAGGTTTGCAAAGTAGTTTGTAAAAATTCTAGTTTCATTTCCAGTGCTTTGCTGTCATTTTGCTTTAATGTATCAAGTTGTTTTTGGATATCTTGTAGTTTTTCTGAACTGTCTGGTGTAGCTGCTGGCTTGGAAGCTTCCCATTGTTTTTGGATTTCTTCCAAGGTATTTTTTACAGCAAAAGATCTTTCTTCTATTTTTTTGTGGATTTCAAGATAATTCATTTCTTGTAAATTTTTGAAATGTGCGAAATCTTCTTTTTGGGATGCTATGGATTTCTCTAATGCTTCTAATTTTTGGTTGAAAGCATCCAAAGTCGCGAATTTTTTAGCATCTTCTTTGCTGGCTTTTAATTGCTCGTTCAAAACAACTACTTTATTTTCTACATCCTGAAAGCGTGCAGAGGAATCAGCAGAGATCACTTTTTTCTCTAAAGAAACAATATGATCCTTTACTGCTTTCAGATCTGTCTTGATTTCAGATTTGGCAGAAGAATTCTGCAATTCATTTACTTTTTTCTCTAGCCCTCTCAGGTAATCTACCTGGAATAGAAATACAATCAAAGCACCAAGTGCAAGAAGAACAGCACCAATAGTCAAGCCAATAAAGAACTCTCCGTATGAGCTATTGTCTTTTGCCTTTACTTCAGCAGCTTTGCTTTGCTCTTGGGGATTTTCCTTGCAACAGGCAGCTTCTTTTACTGGCTCTTCTACAGGTTCTTCGCAGCATTCGCAGCATTCGCAGCAAACTTCTTCTTGTGCCTTGGTTTCCTGCGGAGTATCTTGCTTTTCCTGTTGTACGGTTTCTTGAACGGCTTCTTGGGCTACCGCCTTCTCAACCACTACCTCTTCTTCTTTTTTTTCAAGTTCTTTTTGCTTAGCTAAGATTTCTTGTTTTGCTTTTTGCTTTTCGAGTTTTTTTTCTTGTCTTCTTTTGTTATTTCTATTTTGCACCAAAGAACTCCTTATTGGAATAAATAAATTAAATAGAAAGGAAACAATTTGTAAATGATAAAAAAAACTAGCTTTTCAACTAGGTTTTGCCATTGTCTAGGGACTGTCATCATTCAAACGAAAAATCCTTTTCACTGCATAGACGCAGAGTGTCGCAAAGAATTTTAATTTATTTTTTTCTTCTTGTAATAGTCAAAATGATTCTGTGCAATTAAATTTTTGCAGAAAAAGTAAAAATTTTTATCACGAATAAGACG
>JABWCH010000376.1 GCA_013359215.1 Candidatus Brocadiia bacterium
GAGGACAATTTTGTCACTTTCGACGAAGCTATCCGAGATGCATCGAAATTTGCAGCCAAAAGGATTTTTCGGATAGGCTCTAAATGGGGAACTTATTTAATTCCGATCCCTAAGCTATTTACCGTGATGGAAATACAAGACAAAGAAGAGCAACTCTGCCATTTTTTCGATAAGGACTTGCTTTATTATGTAGACCCACAAATCCTTTTAGGAAAAGACCAGGAAGTTAGGCAATTCGTTTTTTAAGAACTTTTTCTTGATTCGTTTTAGGACTCATGCTAGAATAACTCGCAAAATTTACTTTATAGAGGATGTGCTAAATGGTAAGGGATGCTTTATGTTGAACTACTTTCCCATTCTAGCATGACTTCTATTCTATATTCTTTGAAAGGCAAAACGAATGCTAACCTCTGAACATACCTGGAATCTAAATATCCTTTGTGTGGATGCCCAAGAAGATACACTCAAGCTATACCAGGATGTACTGACTTCTTCTGCCCACAAAGTCGCTTCTATTACGCAAAAATACAAAAGGATTCCAGGTGGACATCCTATGCTGGAAACAAGCTATAGCGTTTTTCCCGCCATGTCAGGCAAATCCGCTATAAGAACTTCTCTGGAAGCAAAAAACAAAGAAATGGAAATCGCCGTTGGATTTTTTGATATTGGAATTACGGGCGAAATCAGCGGAATTGATTGCATTCGTGAAATAAAACGAATTTTTCCTTCTTTGCTTTGTGCTGTTGTTACAGAAATGAACGATCAGGGTGTTGGGCAGCTTCGGAGTATTTTTGAATCCCAAGACGAATGGTTGTACATCAAAAAACCCTTTACCAAAGAAGAATTACTCCAAACTGCGTGCAACTTGATTGTTTCCTGGAATCTTAGAGAAGAACAAAGCATTGCTATGGAAAAAATCAAGGAAAGCAAAGAAAAAGTCCAAAGACTGCTTGTCGTAACTCCCAAGCTCTTTCGGCAGCAGGACTACAATGAACTCTGCCAGAGCGTTGTAAAAGAAGCCTCAGAAATCACCAATAGCCCTCACGCCTTTTTAGCAATGAGAAACAACAGCAAAATGGAGTTCATGGCAGGGCTTGGAAAATATCATATAAAAGCAGAAGAAGATAAACAAAGGCATCTCAAAGTTCTGGACAATCCTCAAAGTTGGGATAAAGGGTGTCTCGTACCTCTTTCTGTGGGAGAAATGCCTTTAGGTCTTCTTTTTATCGATGAACTCACTTATGAGGCACGCGACACGGAAATTTTGGAACTCTTTACAAGCCAGGCGGCCTACGCTTTTGAAAACCTAAGAATACAGGCTGAAAGAGAAGAACAAAAAATGCGCGAGCAAGAGCTAAAAATTGGAAAAAACATACAGGAAAGCCTTTTGCCTAAGTTCATTCCAGAAAGCTCTGACATAGAACTCTATGGGCTTATGCACAGTGCTAAAGAAATTGGCGGCGATTACTATGATTTTATCAATCGAGAGACTCGCGATAATCAGATCACAGATGATATTTTTGTTAGCATCGGAGATGTTGCGGGAAAAGGGGTTGCTGCTGGTCTTATCATGAGCGAAGTCCGATCTTTTATTCGCGCCCTGATTCCTTTTTATGAGTCTCCCCACCAAATATTAGACTTGGTTGCAAGACTCTTGGAGCGCGATATTTGGGGGACAGGCAAATTCATGAGTGTTTTGTTGATGCTATGGGATGCCAGAAAAAAAAATTTTCGATTCACTTCAGCAGGCCATGAGCATATCATTCATTATGTAGCCAAGAAAAAAACATGCTCTGTGTTTAAGGCTGGTGGCGTAGTTCTTGGTCTTAAACACAATGTCGTTAGTCCTCACATGAAAGAAAATGAACTCATCATGGAACCTGACGATGTTATTGTATTGTTTACAGATGGCGCAACAGAAGCCATGAATGCTAAAGGGGAAATGTTTTCCCTGGAAAAAATCGTAGAGCTTACGGAAAGATATTCCCATCTGTCTTGTGAAGAAATTTTAAAGACGATTTTTCAGACCATCCAGGAATTCATCGGCAATTTTGAGCAGTTTGATGATATTACTATGGTAGGCATCAAAAGAAAACGAATCAACAAATAGAAGGCTTATTTTTTTAATGGAAGATACGAAATTCCAAAATATTTTAGAATATCCCTGGTTTACGCCAGGAAAGCTTGTGAATAAAGAAGCATTGCATACTTTGGTTCAGGAGCATCAAAAAAGGCTTAAGCCTTTTGGATGTGCGCAATCCTACACTTGCAAAACATGCAATATATGGCCTGGTGAATCAGCAGAAAATATCATCTTAAAAAAAAGAGAAGCAAAAAATTCTCTTTTGCAAATGTTTATTGACAATTCTTTGCAAATTCTTAGAATAATGAATCTGGAAGCTGGAAAGCTCCAAAAAATAGACCATGATTTAAGAGAAAAAGAAATCGCTCTGCGAGATATTATAAAAAAAGCAGCAATAGAATCTGCTGGTATTACCATTCGATCTACAATAACAATTCCTAAGCTAAATTATAGAAATAGATTGCCCTCAGAAGAAGATATTGTAGATCTTGCAGTAGAAGAGGCCGTAAAAATTACATTATGGCATCTTTGCTGGAGTATTACAGAAGAAGAGATTGCTTTGCTAAAAAAATATCTCAATCCTTTTGAGCCATTGATGAAAATTTTTGCTTTGGGATTATGGCCTCTGGGAATATCGCAAAAGCAATACTGGATA
This sequence comes from Candidatus Brocadiia bacterium, assembly GCA_013359215.1. Taxonomy (GTDB): domain Bacteria; phylum Planctomycetota; class Uabimicrobiia; order Uabimicrobiales; family JABWCH01; genus JABWCH01. The sequence goes on from JABWCH010000376.1 coordinate 2,739, forward strand.
TTCTTGCCAAAAGATTCCCAAATAGAGGAATAAAATCGTTTATGTTAATTTATTCTCATGCAACAAGAGAAGAAATTCGCGAGCTGGATCGTCTTTCTGTTGAAGAATACCAGATGCCATCGATTCTCCTTATGGAAAATGCAGGCAGAGAAGCAGCCCGTATTCTCGCTGCCAGAAAACCTGCTGGGCCTGTCAACATTCTATGTGGGCCAGGGAATAATGGTGGCGATGGCTTTGTCATTGCCAGACATCTTTATAACCAGGGATTCCAGATAAAGGTTTTTTATGCTGGCGAGTTAAAAAAAATCCCCGCGCTATCTGACCCTGGGATCAACCTTGGCATCTTAAATAAGATGGATCTTACACCTATAGAACTTCTCGAAACAAAAAATTTGTCTGACCTTCTATACAGCAACCAGCCAGAAATTTTTGTGGATGCACTATTAGGAACAGGGCTATCAGGCTCTGTGCGACAGCCTATACGAGCGATCATCCAGGAAATAAACCAACATAGCAAAGACACAGTTGCAATTGACATTCCATCAGGTTTAGATGCAAACACAGGAGAAATTTTAGGCATAGCCATAAAAGCTGTACAAACTATAACTTTTGCCCTTCCCAAAAAAGGCTTTCTTTTGGGAAAAGGGCCTGAAGTTACAGGAGAGGTGATCGTTGTCGAAATATCAATACCTAGAAATTTATTGGAAAAAAAATGCTTATTAAAACAAGTACCATAAAAGTCTTTTTTATCCTAAGCTTTCTTTTTGTCGTTGGATGTATTGGTAAAGTACAATGGACAGAAAGAAAAGGAGGTGAGCCAGAAGAGCAAAATTGGATTCCTGTTTGCCCTTCATGCAGCCAGGTTGTCAACCATGAAGCTTTACAATGCATAAATCCAAAGTGCAAAACCCTTCTTACCTGGCAAGATAAAGTCGTACACGCCCAAAAACTTTATCATGAAGAAGAACAAGAAAAAGAAGGTATTCCTGCTCCACCTGCTCTGATAGAAGATATAGAAAAAGAGCCTTTAATAGAAAAAAAATCAGAGATTGTTAAAGAAAAAATAGTGGAAAAAGAAGGAAAAGAAAAACCTTCTCAAAACATTCTTGAGGATTCCAAAAAAGAACCACAAAAAGATCCCCAAAAAGAAAAACAGGAATCAAAAGAAGAAAAGAAAGATCCAAAAGAGGAAAAACAGGATTCAAAAGATTCTAAAGATTGGGAATTTAACGAAGAAGATTGGAAATAGTAATAGGGAAAAAGCATGTTAAATCTGTATACATTTTGGCGAAATACTGTAAAAAATTTTTCGGTCACAGGGGCAATAGCACCCAGTTCACATTCTTTGGCTGAACATATCACCGCAATGCTGGCTCTCAAGAAAAAACCAGCAAGAGTATTGGAAGTAGGTGCAGGTACAGGTGTTGTAACTGAGGAAATCCTTACCATCCTTGGCCCAGGAGACCATCTGGATATTTGCGAAATCAATCCGCATTTTATCAACTTTTTGAGAAAACGCTTTCAGGAAGAAGATGCCTTCAAAAACGCTTCCTGCCATGTAGATCTTTTCCCATGCGATGTGCAGAAAATACCTGTGGACAAACCTTACGACTATATTGTTTCCAGCCTTCCCTTTAACGCATTTGAACCCAATACAGTCCAGAAAATTTTAGACTATTATTTACAAATCCTTAAACCTTCAGGATGGATTAGCTATTTTGAATATATAGGAATCCGCCCTGTAAAAGCTTTCTTCTCCCGATCCCAAGAAAAAGAGCGCATCCAGGGAGTAGAAAAAGTAGTCAAACAATTTATCAACCAAAACGAAATCTTTCACGACCATGTCTGGCTCAATCTCCCGCCAGCTTATGTAAGACATTGCCAAAAAAAAGATTAAGCTTAGAAATCAGAATAGTTAAAAAAAATACGTTATACGCTTATTAACTTAGCTCCTAATTTTAAAATCACGAATGACACGAATAACACAAATGACACGAATTAAGATGATCTATTCGTGCTATTCGTCCATTCGCAAAATTCGTGATAAAATACTTTAAACATAATAATAATTAGGAGTTACGCAGGTATTCTTAACATATTGAAATACAATATATATCTATCTTGCAAACGATTAAAATCTTGACTCTATTTAGTTTTGAAAGCTCTT
>JABWCH010000377.1 GCA_013359215.1 Candidatus Brocadiia bacterium
AATGGTCAAATGGCACGAATAGTTTTTATAAAAATTTCATTCGTATAATTTGTATATTTGTCTTATTCCTGATTAATACCTTTTTGCTTTCGGCTTGTCTGAGATAGGAATTATCATGAAAAATATATTTTCTTCGAAATGGGGAATCATCCTTGTCGGTGGAATCATTGGTACATTTGCCGCTTTATTGCAATATTGGGGGAATCCTGCTAATATGGGTATTTGTGTTGCCTGCTTTGAAAGAGATATAGCAGGAGCACTGGGACTCCACAGAGTCGATATAGTGCAGTATATCAGGCCAGAAATACTAGGCTTTGTATTAGGCTCTTTCCTGATTGCCCTCTTTACAAAAGAATACAAGCCAAGAGCTGGTTCTTCCAGCTTAGTCCGTTTTTTCCTGGGTATATTTGCCATGATTGGCGCGCTTGTATTTTTAGGATGTCCCTGGCGAGCCTTATTGAGGCTTGCAGGAGGAGACGGCAATGCTATTCTAGGCATTTTGGGACTGGCTACAGGGATCGCCATAGGCGTACAGTTCTTAAAAACAGGATATAACCTGGGCAGATCATATCCTTCCCAAAAGGCTGCTGGATGGGTTTTCCCTGCTTTCATGGTTGGTCTGTTCCTTTTGCTTTTTTTCCGCGTCTCTTTTTCTGAAAACGGAGCTATCTTTTTTAGCATCAAAGGCCCAGGATCTATGAAAGCCAATCTATGGATCAGCTTAAGCGCGGGTCTTATTATTGGGATGCTTGCCCAAAGAAGCCGCTTTTGCACTATGGGTGCTATCCGCGATAGCATTTTAATCCAGGATTTCCATCTTTTGAGTGGTGTTATTTCTTTAGTTTTCTTTGCTTTTATTGCCAACCAAATCTTAGGACAATTCAAACCTGGATTTTTAGAGCAACCCATAGCCCACAACAACCATTTGTGGAATTTTCTAGGCATGGTGCTTTCTGGCCTTGCCTTTTCTCTTGCAGGAGGCTGTCCAGGCCGCCAGCTTTTCCTTGCGGGGGAAGGCGATGCCGATGCAGGAATTTTCGCTATGGGAATGCTCGTTGGAGCAGGCTTTGCTCACAATTTTTCCCTTGCCAGCTCTCCCAAAGGAATCGGAGCTTTTGCTCCACACGCTGTCATCATAGGCATTTGCTTTTGTTTGATTTTGGGCTTTACTATGCGATCTAAGGTAAAATCTTAGTCAATTACGAGTGAAATCTCGTGTAAAAGTATAAAGATTTTCCACGGACGGAAAAGAAAAATATTGAAATCACAAATGGTACAAATAAGACAAATAAAACAAATCGAGGAATAAAGATAAAATTATCCATTCGTGTCATTCGGTCATTCGTGAAATTCGTGATAAAATGCCTTTCTTGTTTATCCGTGTTAGGCAATGCACGAATCACTTGGGGATTTATATGGACATTTTAGAAAATAAAGACTCCGCATGGGCAAGAGTATTGCTTTTGCTAGGCAAAGAAGGGCTAAGCAAACTGCGATCAGCCAGAGTGGCTGTTTTTGGTCTAGGGGCCGTTGGCTCATTTGCGACAGAGGCACTCGTCCGCTCAGGCATCGGGTATTTAAGGCTGATCGATTTCGATGAAGTTAAAGCCAGCAATCTGAACAGGCAGCTTTTTGCACTGCGCTCTACATTAGGCAAAAACAAAGCCGATATGGCATGGGAAAGGCTCAAGGATATTCATCCCGATACTGTTGTGGATGCAAGAAAAATCTTTTTTTCTGAGGAAATAGCAGATTCTTGCCTGGACAATAGTTTGGATTATGTCATCGATGCCATTGATAGCGTTGGCCCTAAAGTAGGGCTAATTCATTCCGCCGTAGTTCGAAAAATCCCCATAGTGTCTGCTATGGGGGCAGCAGGCAGATTGTACCCTGACAAAGTAAGATGCACAGACATTTCCGAAACAAAAGAATGCCCTCTTTGTCGCCATGTACGCAAAAAATTACATCGTTTAGGAATACATACTGGAGTAACAGCAGTTTGGTCTGATGAGCCATTCAAAGAAATAGACAAAGAAGAACAACAAGAGATGCAATGTGCTTTGGAAGAACAAGAAACCTTGAAAAGAGGAAGAGTACGAACACCTCTGCCCAGCATGATTTTTGTTCCTGCTACTGTTGGTATCTATGCTGCCCAACACGTAGTTACCTCCCTTTTGCACATTTCAGAGGAAGATACAAAAAGGAAGTAGAATGAAAAAATGGATCACTTTATTTTTGCTTACCATAATCCGATTTTTGCCTAATATCATTCAGCCTCTTTTCTTTTGCCCTGTTTCCCAGTTTTTATCTTCACGATGCGGGAAAAACAAGGAAAACAGAGAAAGGCTCTTCCTTACAGTCCCTTTATTTGTCAAAGCGACTCTGGATCAAAACCAGACAATACGCGATGCAGCAGAAAATACTTTACGCCAGATTGCTCCCGATTGGAACAAATCTTCTTTTGTCAAAGAGGTCATCCCTGACTTATGCCAGGGTTTGCGATCTCGACAGAAAGAAGTGCGACTGGCTGCTGCTAATATCCTGGAAAAAATAGGTACAAACGCAAAGCAGTCTGTTCCTGAGCTTATCAGAGCTTTAAAAGATGCTGACAAAGACGTTCGGCTGGCTGCTGCTAAAACATTAGGAAAAATAGGAATCCATGCAATACAGGCGATCCCTACCTTGATTCATACCTTAAAAGATGACGACAAGGATGTAAGACGCGAAGCTGCCTGGACATTAGGAGACATGGGCAGCAAAGGAAAAGAAGCTATTCCTGAGCTGGTAAAGCTGCTAAAAGACAAATTTGAAAGCGTTCGGTGGGTTGCCTCCAATGCTTTGGAAAAAATAGACCCCCAATGGCCTAAAAGCATGTTGACTTTGGGAGCTTTGCCTGATCTAAGCCAGGCTTTAAAAGAAACCCAAACCGATGTTCGGATTGCAGCCACAAAAACCTTAGGCATAATAGGCATCAATGCAAAAGAAAGCATCCCTGCTTTGATTAAAATGCTATATGATAGAGAAAAAGAAGTCAGAAAAGAAGCCGCATGGGCTTTAGGACAGATGGGATCAAAAGCAAAAGATGCGTTGCCTGAGCTAATCAAAGCATTAAAAGACGAGGATAAAAATGTACGTGTGTTTGCAGCCAAAAGCCTGGATTCTATTGATAGCAAATGGTATTTGAGTGCAGGAGCTAAAGAGGCAGTCCCTGATTTGGTGCAATCTTTGCTGGAAGACAAAGACATCCAGGTAAGAACAGCAGCAGCGCAGGCTTTAGGAAAAATTGGGGCAGAAGCAGAAACCGCAGTTCCTGACCTCATAAAAGCATTGAAAGATAAATCCACTACTATAATCAGCAATGCAGTAGTGGCTTTAGGTGAAATCGGCCCTCCTGCCAAAAAAGCCATCCCAGAGATGTTGAAAGCTTTGAAGTTAGGCGATTGGCATATACAAAACGCCATATCAGAAGCATTGTGCAAAATGGGAGAAGAAGCAGCACCAGAGCTAATCAAGGCACTTAAGAGCAAAGAATATTGCATCCGATCTGTAGCGCAGGAAACTTTAGAAAAAATATACCCTGCATGGAGAAAAAGCGATGTTCTTAAAGAATTGCTCCCAGAATTTATACGAGGCTTGTCGAATTGGGACATGGATATAAGAAGGGCCTGCGCCAACACAATTTCAGAAATGGGGCCAAGAGCCAAAGAAGCCATGCCCGATCTGATCCGAGCCTTAAAAGATGAATACTCTGAAGTCCGTATATGCGCCGCCCGCGCCTTGAGAAGAATAGGAAAAGATGCCAAAATCGCTGTTCCAGACCTATTGAATGCCCTCAAAGATAAGGATAAATCAGTCAAAAGAGCCATGAAAAAAGCTCTGGATAGAATAGAACCTTCCTGGAAAGAAATCTATCTCGAAGAAAAACAAACTCATACGCAAACAAGCTAGAAGGTGGAAGATTGAATCGGTCGCCCAGGCTTAAGATTGCTCCTTGTAAGCCTTCTTTCAGGAATCAAAAAAACAGGGATCAAGTTTTTCTTTGCGACGCGCTTAAGATCGGAAGCCCAGAGTAATTTTCCAATTCTTTTACATTTTCTTCAAACTCTTGTGCTAAAACAGGGATGAAACAAAGTACAAAAATCATACAAAATAGTGTTTGCTTTTCCATAATTTGCCTTTCATAATTCTTTCAATCTTTGCTAAAAGGAACGTCGACCAAAATTAACTCTGAATTATTTCTCGCTTCAAATGACAATGGCTCAGCGCATTCTATGCGTAGCTGATCACTGGTTTTAAGTATGGTGTCATTCATAGCTAATTCGCCATAAATTAGATAGATAAAAATGCTGCGGCTCTTGGATGCATGGAAATCCAGTGTTTTGCCTGCTTCCAGTGAAGCCCGATAGATGGTAGCATTGGTATGAAAAATTACTGTATTTGGCTTACCCTGACCAGATGCCAGTGGGCACAGCTTGTTTTTCCACATCTCAGGAGAGAACTGCTTTTGTTCATAGCTTGGTTTAAGTCCAGGCTTGTCAGGGTAAATCCATATCTGATAAAAATGGGTAGGTTTCTCGCCTAGATTATATATTGCAGTATCTATCTTTTTGATTTGAGATAAAGCCTCACCAACAATTTCTAATTGTCTTTCTACAGCAGAACGCAAAAGAAGTTGTTCCAAATAATCTGTTTTTGTTTTGCCAAAACAAAAAATATTAATGGAATCCATTGCTATTTTCATGTCATGCAATAGCTTAAGAATCTGCATTTCCTTCATATAATATCTTTCTTTCTTCTTCTATTACTTTTTTGAATATAGGATTTTGAATGGCTTGATAGGTAACAATATCTATCTTGCGGTGGGT
>JABWCH010000378.1 GCA_013359215.1 Candidatus Brocadiia bacterium
AAGAACTATATAATTCCTCTGCGACCTCTGTGCCTCTGCGGTTAATTATTTTTTATCAATATGTTGCAATAGGTACAAAAACTTTTGAACAAATACCTACCAGGTCAACGCTCCCTGGCTATAATACGTGAGCGTCATGCGTGTTAACTTTTCGATGCAAATCTTTACCCTGAAAGGGTTTTATATACTAGCCCTGGGTAAAAAGGATTTTATTTCCCTCTGCGGCATAAAAAGACTAGAATGCCAATTCCCAACAATGCAAGAGCAGAAGGTTCAGGGACAGAAGTGGCATTAAAAGTAGCAGATGCTGAGTCTACTTTATAGATATATCCCCATCGAGAGAAATACATAACATCATTGGCAGCATCATAAGCAGAGTCTGTCATATAATTGCTGCCTGCTGTGCCACTTCCATAGTTGGGGCTAATAGCAAAATCGCATACACTGTAGCTTCCTGTAACAAAATCAAAAACCTGGTTAAAGCTGAAGTTATCATAGGAGTTAGAGGTAAAAAATTTGCCATTGATCATGAAAGCATGCCCAATAGAGCTATCCTGAAACACTTTGCTATCCAGAACATTCAATTCCTGGTCTAGCTTTGTGAGTCTCCATCCGCCGCTTCCAGCGGAATCTCCTGTAAGAGCATAGATCGCCAATCCGTCAAAAAAAACATTGACTTCTGTATGACCTGTCCAGTTAAAATATTTATCATGGTTTGCATTGGGTATGGTCACTGTTTTTTCTAAGGCTTTGGTTTCTGCGTTCCATCTTCCGATAGTGGGAGCTGAATAGCTATATTGCCCGAAAAATTTTCCATTGTTGGCTTCAAAATAGGTATTATAGGAATGGTTTGAGCCAATTCCTGCTGTATGATAAGGGCTGTTGGCTTCAAGGGAGCTGTAGTTGCTGAAAGAACTAGCCTGGCACTCTGCATTGCCCCATGTTTTACCATGGAATTTTCCCGTTACGTTATCATACATAATGCTGTCTATGCTGCTATTAAACATAACATAAGTTGCATTTACTGTAACAGCATAAGAAAGGTTCATGAATAGCATACATGCAAGGCAGAAAAGCAATTTTTTGTTTGATGTTGGATAGGAAATTTTCATCATAAATTTCTCCTAAAATAAAAAATCTAAAGTATTTCCAACAATATATAAAATCTTCATAAATTTTAAAAAAAAATAAATTTTTGTCAAGACTATAGCAATAAATATATAAAAGTTTTTAAAAGGGGTTTGGGGGAAAATTTTTACACAAATTTTCCCCCAAATAGAAATCTCATCGCTTAGCTCTTATATGAAACTTCAAGCAGAAAGCGGGTTCTATCAAACAAAAAATAGCTTTATTTGAATCGTTCGCTTCGTGTAAGCCTTCTTTCAGGAATCAAAAAAAACAGGTATCCCCATTTTTTTTTGTGCCAGGCTCAAGAGTCGAATCAAATTTTTTGATTTGCCAGGCGGTACTGTTTTTGATTCCTTACAGAAGGCTTACACTACGCTCTGTTTATCCCTAAAGCTTCATCATGAAAAAATTTACACAAAGCGTAACATAGTGCCTTAATTCTTATCGCTTATTTACCAAAATGGACTGCAATGGCAGCTATATGCGAAGGCGATCCCATACAGATTAAGACATCGTTGGCTTCCAGGAGAATAGAGGGTTCTGGATTGCTTATGGTTTCTAATTTTCTGCGAATTGCTAATACAGTAATTCCATATTTTTTCCGCATGTCGATCTCTGCCAGGGATTTTCCTATAAAAGGAGAATCGCTTTGCAGCCTCATGGCATTGATTTCAAAATTAGCCATGTTCAGTTGCACGTGGGAAAAGAATGCTGGCTGAGTAGAGAGAGGGCGCATCATCTGGTAGTTCTGCAAACGAATTTCAGAAATGAACTTTTCGATTTCTTCTTTGGGTACAAGGTATTTCTTCAAAACGCGGGTAAATATTTCGACCGAGGCTTCCAGTTCTTCTGGAATGACCTCATTTGCCCCCAAAGAATACAAGCGGTTTATCTCCTGCATATAGCGGATTCTGGTGATAATATGGATTTGGGAATGGATCTCCCTGAGAACTTCTGTAATACGGAGAGTAGCTTCTGGATCAGATATAGCGACCACAGCCACTCTTGCATTTTGTATGGCTGCATGCTCCAAAACAACAGCCTGCGTTGCATCTCCATACAAAATAGGCTCACCCTTAAGGGATTCTTCCTTAACGGTCTTGGCATTGAGTTCTATGATGACATAGGAAATCCCTGCGCTTTTGCATACCTGGGCCAAATTCCTGCCGTTTACCCCAAACCCTATGATAATAACATGATCGTGTAGCGGATTTTCCTTTTTTTCTTGCAAAACATCCCCAATCCCTTTCCATCGCTTGGGGACAGGAAGCTTCAGAATCGCGGAAATCAAATAGGGCGCAAGCTGCATCAAAAATGGGGCAATGGTCATAGTGACAACGACCAAGGCCAAAAGCCATTGATAATCTTTAGGTGTCAAAAGGTTATAGGGCAAACCTGTCTGGGCTAAAATAAAGGAAAATTCTCCTACCTGGCAAAGCAAGATGCCGCCTAAAACAGCAGCACGCAATGTCAATCCCAAGGATAAAATAACAACACTTGCGATCATGGCTTTCAAGAAAAGCACCACAAGGGCTACAGCTAAAATGAGAAAAGGTTGTTCCAGGATAAAACGAATATCCACCAACATCCCTACTGATACGAAAAAAAAGCTGGTAAACACATCCCGAAAGGGAAGTACATTGCTTAGGATCTGTTTGCTGTACTTCGATTCTGAAACAATAAGACCAGCCAGGAATGCACCCAAGGCAAGGGAAAGCCCTGCCATCGAAGTAAGCCAGGCAACGGCAAAGCATACGCCTACAATGCTAATCATAAAAAGCTCATAGCTTCTTGTTCTAAGTACCTGATAGAAAAGCCAGGGGACAAGCCAGACAGCACTTAAAATAGAAAGGGTCTTTAAAAATTCGGAAGCAGCGATTTCTCCTGCCAGCAAGGGAACAAAAAGCATCATAGCAACGCTGGCAATATCCTGAAAAAGCGAAACAGCCAAAGACGCATGCCCATGAGGGCTGTCGGATTCGCCTCTGGCTTGCAAAATCTTCAGCATAATCGCCGTGCTTGTATGGCTGATAGCCAGCCCCAGGAAAATGGCTGTCCCTGTAGACTTACCGCCCAATTTGGCTATCAAAAAAACAAAAATTGTGGTAAGGATGACCTGGCAAAAGCCTCCTATAATGCTTAGCTTTTTCATTTTCAAAAGCTTTTGGAAAGAAAATTCAATTCCTGTTGCAAAAACAAGAAGAATGACTCCTATTTCTGCCAGGACATGGACTTCTTTTATGGCTTTGACCAGCCCCAGCCCATGAGGCCCAACCATAACACCCGTCAAAAGAAAACCTACAATGGTAGGAATTTTGAGCTTATTAAAAAGAAAAACAATCAATAGAGACAAACCACTGATGACAATAATCGTATCTAAAAGCTGTGTTTCCAACTCTCTTCCTTTCTGTATGAACTGATGAAATGCTTTTAAAATTTATTTTGCGCATAGCTCTAAAATTTTGGAAATAACGGCGTTTTTTCCATAGCGTTTTTCGATTTCCTGGATTTTGCGAAATCCCTGGCCGTAAATGTCTTGCTGGATGGGGATCAGGGATGCTTCTCTTTCATAGCCATAGAATTTGAGTGTATGATAGGATACCCATTGCGCCATGCCTTCCACATACAGTGTACTAGCTTTGGGCTGAAAATGGTCGGCCTGCCAGGCATGGGTATATTCATGGGCAAGAACTGACAGGCAAAGGGAATAAGGCAAGAAGCTTTCTATATAAACATCAAAGGCATTCCCTTTACGGACAAAAATACCTAATGATCTTTGGTCTTTGCTTCCTATTGTGTTAGGATACTGGGAACGCAAGGAAGCTATGGTAGAAGAGGCAACAAGATGCAACTGCGTTGAGCTGCGCACTTTCAGGGAAAAATTTTTGGATAGAGCGGGCAGCAACTTTTGCAAGATTTCTTTTGCTTTTTCGGTTGTCCTGACAGAGGTTTTTAAGCATATAGAGCAAATCTTTCTCTTGTCAGGCAAGGATTTATAGCCTGTACCCAAAGGCAAAGTACAAATGTCGCATTTTAAGCCTTTTTTTTGGCATGTATGACAGAATTTCCGCTCATCGCCAGGGTAATAATAATATCCATCCAAAAGCGGTATACGGCAAGAGGCGCAGCATTCTAAAGAAGTGGAGCAGGAAAGACAGATTTTTTTATCATGAACAACGAGATATTCTTTCATGGGACTCTGGCATCTTGCGCATGCAGGGAATTTTTTGCGGCATGCCTGGCATACATTCTTTCCTTTTACGACTATATATTGCCCCAGAATGTGCTTTTTGCAATAGCTACAGAGCGGCAATTTTTTACGGCAAGACTCACAGTATGTTTCTCCCCTATTGTCCTTTTTAGAACAAGGAATATTGCAGCTTTGGCATTTGGGAAGAGTTTGATAGCATTTTAAGCATACATTCTTCTCCGAAAATTTCCAGTATTTGCCAGAAATCGATTTACGGCAAAAAGAACAAAGAGTATCACCCATGGCGTTTTCCTTATTTCTAAAATTTTGGCTATTTTTTTTTCACAGAAGAGCGATAGTCTATCTTTTCTACAGATGCAATTGTTCCAGAGATAATATTTACGGATATAAAGAGCAGATTGAGTACTGGTATCATCAAAAAGATAAAGCAAACCAACCCCAGGCTAGAAATAAGAAAAAAATGCTTTTTCATTTTTTTCTTCTTAAGATCATAGCTAAGATAGCGGCGATCCAGGGCATATTCGCAGTAGGCTTTGCCAGCAAAAAAAGACGAGTAAAGCAAAATAGCAACGCTTCGCAAATAAGGTATATAGAAAACTGGGACAAAAAGCAAGCTCAAAAAGAAAAATAAAAAGCGTTCTTTCATTTTTTGCTTGAAGGCTTTCCAGAAAGGCGGCGGCTTAAACTGGACTATCCTCCCCGTGACGATCTTCTCGACTTGTTTCGAAATCTTATTGTTAATAGGCTTGTTTACAATCGCCTGAACGATAAGGGCAAGAACAATCGCAAGCAATAGAAAAAAAATATGTAGGATTTCTTCGATGGTTTTTTCTTTTGCTTTGTCTTCTGGCCTTCCCATAGATAAAAGGACTTTGACCAGTTCTTTTTTCATTTTTGCAGGAATATTTTCATCGAGATGCTCTGCCATGGGAGCTATGTATATGCAGGCAAAGACAATATATAAAATATAGAAAAGAAACAAAAAGAAAAAGGCAATCAACCAGGTAAAAAAAATGTATTTCCAGAGGATTTTGTTGCCAAAGAGAATCTGGGTCGCACGCCAGGGGCAGCTAAGACCATAGCCGATTTGCTTTATCATATTTTTCATAGAATCATCCCAAAATGTAATTAAGGAGCTTTTTCATATAAGAAAGAGGAATGCTATAAGGGGGATAGGCAATCTTGGGTCTTAGCGCAAACGATCTGCGCAGTATGCTTTTAGGATGGCTAAACAAAGCAAAGCTAGACTGTCCATGATATTTTCCCATACCGCTTTCCCCTACGCCGCCAAAGGGCAGGGATGACCCAACAAGATAGGAAAGCGTGGCATTAAAGCAAATGCCGCCTGAAGAGGTTTCCTGGGCAATTTGGGTTTGCTCTTTTTTGTCTTTGGAAAACATATATACAACCAGAGGCTTAGGATATTGTTTTATGATGCTCAGAGCGTCTTCGAGATTGTTGTAGGCAATAATAGGGAGGACAGGGCCAAAGATTTCTTCTTTCATGATCCTGGCATCTGAAGCTACAGCAGTGAGAAGCGTAGGCGAAATATACAGATCCTTTTCTTCTGTTTTACCACCTGCAACCACCTTGCCATCTTGCAAAAGCTCGGATACCCTTTTAAAATGCCGCTGGTTTATGATGCGCCCATAGTCTTTGCTTTTCTGAGGGTCTTCGCCATAAAATTCCTGGATGGTTTGTACAAGGAGATCAGTAAGCTTTTGTTCTATGGATTGGGGAACAAGAAGATAATCGGGCGCAATGCAAGTCTGTCCAGCATTGAAGAATTTGCCCCAAGCAATTTCCCTGGCTGTGACTTTGAGATCGCTTTTCTCTGTTACTATGCAAGGGTTTTTCCCTCCAAGTTCCAGTGCTACAGGGGTAAGGTTTTTGCTTGCTGCTTCCATTACCACTCTGGCAACAGTAGAATTTCCTGTATAGAAAATAAAATCAAATGCAAAGCTCAGCAATTCTTTTGTTTCAGCTACTCCACCTTCCACAACGGATATGAATTCTGGCGCAAAGTACTGGGGAATCAAAGAGGCAACCAGGGCTGAAGTGTGAGGGGCAATTTCAGAAGGCTTTAGGATAGAGCAATTTCCTGCGGCTATAGATCCGACCAAAGGGGCTAAAAGAAGCTGAAAAGGGTAATTCCAGGGAGAAATAATCAAAACAGTGCCATAAGGCTCTGGAAAAATGTATGTTTTACCAGGCATATTGATGGGAGGGGTTTTCAGAACATGACCTTTAGCCCATCTTTTGAGATTCTTTAGCGTATAGTCTATTTCATGAAGGAGATACCCTACTTCCCCTGTATATGCTTCTATTTCAGGCTTTTTAAGATCCTGAAATAGGGCTGTCATAATGTCTTTTTCATGATCCAAAATCAGTTTTTTCAAATTTTTCAACTGCTGCAACCGATATGCTATGGGCTTTGTCTGGTTTGTGCTGAAAAAAGCCTTTTGTTTTTCCCATGCTGCTTTCAACTCCATAAAAAAACTCCTAAAGTTTGTATTTGAAGAGGTAAAATGCTTTTGCTATACTAGTTGGCCTGTGGCATTGTCAAGCCAGGCTAAAATGAGGAAAGGATTCCTGCGTTCCATGAAATGTTGTTTCTACATGAAACACGTTTCTAAGTGCTTCTTTTGTCATGGTTTTTTTTGTTGGGCCTGAAGCATACACTGTTCCCTGCTTGAGTATGGTAACAGTATCGAAATAAAGATAAGCATAATGCAATTCATGGATAGAAAGCAAAACGCTTAAACCGTTTTGTTTGAATTTCTGGAGCAAAGAAAAGATCCTGAGCTTGTGCTGTATGTCCAGAGACGATGTTGGTTCATCTAAAAGCATCCAGGGCGATTGTGTGCTAAGAGCGCAGGCGATCCAGACTCTCTGTCTTTCTCCGCAAGAAAGCTCCTGGATAGACCTTTTTGCTAAAGGCATGATTTCCACATCTTCCATGGCCTTCTGGACAATCTGGTGGTCTTTTTCTGTAGGGTTATGAAAGCGAGGGATATGAGGATTTCTGCCCATGAAAACCATTTCTTCCACACTCACAGGGAAAGGAATGCTTGTTTCCTGGGGTACAAAAGAGATCTTCTGGCTAAGCTGCCTGCGAGGCATTCCCATGGTATCCTGATCGTCTAAAAAAACTTTGCCCATTGTGGGATTCCAGATACGACATATATTTTTCAAAAGAGTGGACTTTCCTGCTCCATTAGGCCCAATGATCGCATGCAAAAGACCTTTCTGAAATTCCAACTGGATGTTTTTCAGGATTTTCATCCCATGAATCTGAAAATGAAGGTTTTCAATTTTTATCATAATTTTAAAGTCTGATTTATAAAAGTAAGTACACTTCCCGCTTATAGCGGTAGTTCAAAAAAACAAGGAATGTATCATGTTTGCTATTTCTACTTTATGGCGGTTTTCCACTATGACAGAAGAAGAATACTATCCCCCCTTCTGGGAAAAAAGTATCTATGCTTTTGAAGTCATGGAAGACCATTTCGTGAATCCCCTTTTTCTAAAAGAGACTCCTCTAAAAATCGCCAATATAGCCATGCGCTTTCCCTGGGAAAGCAAAGAAGAAATCCCTTCGCTATGTTCGGCTTATCCCCAGGAAAGAGAAAAGGCTTGCCATCGTTTTATCGCATCCGCCCAAAAAGCCATTGCCTTGCAAACTCCGTATATTGTTGTATGGCCTGGACGCATCCCCTTAGACGAAATTTCTTCTCTTTCTTCTGAGGAAGAATCCTGGGAAAAAAAAATTGCCATCCGCAAAAAAAAAGCAGCACCTTATTTAGAAAGGCTTTGCCGAACCCTATTCGATATGTCCAGAAAATATCCTGATTTAGTATTCTGCCTTCCTCCAGCAAGGCATCTTGAGGATATTCCTCTATTTCCCGAAATGGAAGCAATTCTGGATGATCTAAAGACAGTGCGCCTGGCGTATTGGCATAATCCTGCCAATTGCCATTTTCTACAAAAGATTGGTCTGGAAGGACAAGAACCCTGGCTTTACCAATATGCCAAAAACATGGCAGGAATCCATCTGGAAGACGCAGCAGGCAAGGAAGGTCTATACCCCGCAGGAACAGGAGAAATCGCATTCAAAAACCTTAAAAACGATTTACCTAAAAAAGCGATCCGTGTTTTACGCATAGATAGCCGTTTCAGCCTTCAAGAAGTATTCTTTGCCTGGCAACATCTTAAAGAAGCAGGGCTTGTGGAATAATAAGAAGAGTATTGGGGGTTGATCACAGTACAGCCTCTTTTGCCGCTTCTTGTTTGCCATTTTAGCTTACCCTGTTTTTTTTGTCAAGTTGCGATTTTATTCTCTAAGCTTTATATATATAATAGGAGTTACTCAGATACTCGTAACATATTGAAATAGAATATATATCTATCTTGTAAATGATTAAAATCTTGACTTTATTTAGCTCGCAGGCTTTTTCATGATAAAAGTATCTATTTCTGATACTAAGCTGAAAAACAAAATTCATTTGTATTTTTACTATAACCTATTGCAAAATAAATATATAAAAGTTTTTAAAGGGGGTTTGGGGGAAAATTTTTACAAAAATTTTCCCCCAAATAAAAACCTCTTTGCGTAACTCCTAATATAATTTGGTTTGTAAAATTTATTTTTTGCAAAACAGAAATCCCTATGTTAGAATTTTTACAAATCGATCATCAATTCGTACCATTACTAACTTTATAATGAATATCCAAAGGAACACCAGCCTGAATCTCCTTTTAAAATTAGTGAGTGGTATGTCAATTTTTATTTTTTTTAATGGAGTTAGCAGGTAAACATTATGAGCGATAATATTGTTATAGCCCATGAAGTACACAAGCATTACAAAATGGGAAAAGTGCTTGTATTGCAGGCGTTAAAAGGAGTATCTTTTAACATAAAAAGAGGCTCTTTTCACGCTTTTGTTGGTGAATCAGGATGTGGGAAAACGACTACCTTGAATATTGTAGGCGCAATCAGCCGTCCTACCTCAGGGTATGTCACAATTGATGGACAAGACATCAGCCAGCTAAGCGATAGAAAGCTTTCGCACTTCCGCAATTCTTATATAGGCTTTATTTTTCAGAACTTTAATCTAATCGATGTGTATACAGCTTATGAAAATATTGCCTATCCTCTTCATCTGGCAGGAATTCCGAGAAAAAAAAGAGCTGCGGTTGTTATGGATATTTTGGAAAAGGTAGGGATGGAGAAATACGCTACCCATCGTCCGACAGAGCTGTCTGGTGGACAAAAGCAAAGAGTTGCCATTGCAAGAGCTTTAGTGAACAAGCCTAGCCTTGTTCTAGCAGATGAGCCAACTGCAAACCTGGATTCGCAAACAGGGGAAAAAATTTTGCAACTCATGGTGGAACTGAATCAGAAACTAGGTACAACATTTATCATTGCAACCCATTCACAAAGAGTGATGCAGTATGCTCAAAGCATTACAACACTTAGAGATGGATCTATAGTTGATAATGAATGAGAAAAGCCCTGACACAATTTTCGTTAGAAAGGCAAAAAAATGTTAGATAGTATAAAGCCTCTGGTTTTTCAGACGGCTATGATGGTTCTGATCATCACTCTTTGCTTTATTTTGGTACAAAGAGAGATTTTTTTCCTTGCCATCAAAAACCTTACGAAAAACTTACGGCGCACCTTGATTCTATTTTGCGTGATTATATCAGGTCTGGTAGGTTTGATTGAATTTTTTGGGTATGCAGAAAACATGATTTACGGCTTGAGAGAAGGAACAATCCGAGGCGGCCTAGGTCATGTGCAAATTTATAAAAAAGGCTACAATGCTACAGGAAATGTAGACAAGCTAGAGTATAACATCCATAATTATGATGAAATCGCCAAGATGCTGGAAAAGGATGCCATAATCCAAAATAAAATACAAACAATTGGTGCTGAACTTTATTTTTCGGGCATCTTAGCAAGCAGCAAAACTTCCTCTATTTTTGTAGGCAAGGGAATTGAAATCGATAAAGACAAGCTGATTAGCGAGGCTGATGAAATGGTTATAGGTAAGCCTTTGCAAAAGGTAGATCAAAAATTCGATAGAAAGCAGGAAGTCTCTCGCCTGAAAGAATACGAAGGCATGTTCGAAAGCTTTGAGTTAGATAAAAAGATAGCTGTGGATGTGGCTAAAATATGGACTCCCAAAGCAGACAAGCAGCAAACAGACAATCCCTCTTTGGATGATGCTTTAATCGGAACGGGACTGGCAAGTGCCTTGGGTGCGCAGTTGGGCGACACTCTCACCCTGATGGTGGCAACGAAAACAGGCGGTCTGAATGCTTTGGATATCAATGTTCGCGGAATCATCAAAGGAAGCTCCAAGGAATACAATGATTCTATTCTTAAGATGTCGCTTCCCTATGCCTGGGTCTTGATGAACCGCAAGGATGTTTCTCGTATCAATATTCTACTTAAAGATACAGAATATACGGATGAAATACATAAAAGAGTACAAAATATTATTCAATCCAATAATTTAGATTTAGAAACCACAACATGGCAAGATTTGGCACTTTTTTATAATAATGTCCACATGTTTTTTGTGACTATGTTTATCACAATTGGTATGGTCATCATCACCGTTGTTTTCTTTGCAATTGCTAATGTTATTACCATGAGCGTAAGCGAAAGAGTAAGGGAGATCGGAACTCTGCGTTCTATGGGTGAAACCAAGTGGGGTATCATGCAGATTTTTATGATGGAAGCGATTGTGATTGGTATGGCAGGCGGAGTCCTCTCGGTTCTTTTTGGTATAGGCTTTGCCGAATTTGTCAACCAGATACTAGGCGGTATTCCCCATCCACCACCACCTGGAAGCACCGAAAGCTATAGGGCGACATTCTTTGTCTTGAATCGCCCCTTGATCTGGGGTATTGCATTCTTGCTGGCATTTTTCAGTGCTTTTTTTTCCTCAGTGCTACCAGCACGCAAAGCTTCCAACATGGAAATCGTCGATTCTTTACGCTATACCTAGTTAAATAAAATTTCACAGCAGAGGAAGCTGAGAGGCGAAACCCAAAAAGATTTTATATGCAGATTTCGCGGATTGTCTGCAAAATTTATATAATAGGAGTTACGCTGTTGTTTGAAAGCCAGGAGATAAAAGGGTTTTATAAAAAAAAATAGCGCAGAGCTTGACTCTATCAAGATTTGAATGCTATAT
>JABWCH010000037.1 GCA_013359215.1 Candidatus Brocadiia bacterium
AATAAGACAAATATACAAATTATACGAATGAAATTTTTATAAAAACTATTCGTGCCATTTGACCATTCGTCTTATTCGTGATAAAAATCTTTGCTTTTTTGGCAAACATCTAAACTTTTTAGTTTCTATGATGATATTGGATTGCGCAATTTACCCATAACGCTGCCAATCTGATTATCCCTAAAATTACATAGCTAAGCGTGAAATATAGGTTTATACTCCGCGCAACTATTTTTGATTCTTACATGCCAAAACTAGAAGGATCAAAGATCCTAAGGCGATGAATGCTCCGATTACAGAGGGATTGCTGATTAGATTTGCCCTATCTGCTCCCAAAATTTTAAAGGCTTCGTTGGAAACGCAGCCAATATAGAGGAAGTATAAAGAGGGGATCACAACAAGCCAACGCTCCCAGGATGCTTTGGATCGTACGGCATAAATAAAGGCCAAGATGGGTACTAAAATTCCAAACTCTTGTATAGCAGGGATTTGAGTGATTCCCATCATAGTAAGAATGGCATTGACAATTCCCATTAAGCCTTCGCCTGCGATCAAGCCAGAAGCAAGGGAAAAGGTCATATCTTCGTTGTTTTTGGGTGCGATTTTTTTCCAGATAAGCCAGATAACCAAGCCATAGAGCATAACAAAAGAATAGTAAGCAGGAATGATGAAAGCAATGCCCATAGCAAGACCACTAGGTAGGTATTTTTCTCCCACTTGGAGTTTTTTCAAAATGGGAATCATAGCCCCTAGAAAAGTAGCAATCAGAACAGCAGGTACACTATAAGGAGGAAGCGCATCAAAGCCTTTTGCAAGAAGCTCTGCCATGGCCTTCCATGCGTAGGCTGCTGGTGCTGGCAATTGTTCATCGCCAATTTTATAGGCACTGGAGAAAATATAGTATACAGGCACAACACAAACAACGCCTGTGCATATCCCTATGAGTTGGGCAATGAACTGCTTTTTAGCAGAAGCCCCTAAGAGCTTTCCTGTTTTCAGATCTTGCATGATGTCAGCAGCCTGGGATGCACCTGCGCCTGTAAGAGCAGCAGACATAAGGTTTGTAGGGGTATGGCCTGGTGCGAATATACCAAAAACAAGCTGGGTTACTTTGCCCATACCACCAATGGGGTTGATGTCTGTTTCTCCTACAGATCGTACAGCGACAATGGCTAAAACAGCAGAAAGAGCTATTGCCAGAAGCCCAAAATACCATTGGATATCAAAAGCTATGCTGGAAATGAAAATAGTCAACAAAGAGCCAGCCAGCAATCCATATAGCCACCAGGAATTGGGAATTGCCTCTGAGGCCGTATTGGGAATTGCCTCTGAGTTTGTATTTGCGCCATTTGCTTTTGCTGCGGGGAATTTCAAGGCGCGAATAAAGGTTTTCCAGGATAAGGCAAGTGCTGTGATGGCTTCGCTCACCATCAAGGCAACTCCTGGCCATATAATCCAGCCGCGTACGCCATTTTCATAGCTCATGACATTCCCTGGTGCCCAATTGTTTTCATAGGCTATAGGCCCTAGTATTCCCCAGGCAATGATTGCTCCAATGACAAGAGAAACAACGACCTTGGGGCCAATCAGGAAGCCAGCACCCATCAAAGAGGGGCCAAGGTAGATTTTAAAAGAAAACATGCACATTGCCGACATAAAAAAGCCAAGATCATAGAAATTGATAGAATAAAGCCCAATGGCCCATTTTTCTAAAGGCGGCATTTCGATTGTCGGGACAAAGTGGTTGGCAAGACGGAACAGACCTGCCAGAATAGCAGCCCAGATCAATACTTTGGCTTTTGCCATAGCATCGCCTTTTTCGCTTTTCATGGCTAAGATAGTCTGTGCTACAGCCATCCCAGAAGGAAAACGGAGCTTATCCACATCTACCAGTTGACGCTTCAAGGGAACAGCAAAAAATACGCCTAAAAAGGCTGTACACAAAGCCCAAAGAAGCAGAGAAAGCCAGGGTACTTGATACCCTAGCAATTCCATAGCGGGAATAGCGGCTACAAGACCTGCTGCTGATGTCATAGAGCCCGCTGCTGATCCTGCTGTCTGAGCAATGTTGGTTTCTAATACACTCAGTTTTTTCTTGGTGGGAGCAAATATAGCGTATGCGAGAACAGCGCATATAATGGAAGCACCGAACGTCCAGCCGATCTTTAGCCCAATGTATATGTTTGTACAAGCAGAAACGCATCCAATAGCGCACCCTGCCACCAAAGTCCGCACTGTAAGCTGTGCTTCATCTGGCTCTGGAAAATACATTTGCTCATTGATATTGTCGGACAGGTTTTTTTGCTCAGAGGCAGTATCTTTTTTTTCTGTCATATTTTTCTCCTGAGATGTTCTTGCAAATGGGTTTTAAACACAAAAAGAATGCTTATTTTACTATGAATTTTTAAAAAATCCATTAAAAGTTTTCAAAGGAATCGACTATTTTTATTTATGCATCGGCTATTGAAAAATCAGTAGGGTCTTTCTGGTAAACTACAGGCGAAATCTATCCAATGGCTGGCATTTTCTAATTTTTTTTCAAAGAAATAGATAGACAGCATATTGTTGGCTATAAAAGAAAAATATAGCTTGTCTTTGACAAGACCAATGTTCTTGTCCCAAAGCTCTACTTTGATTTCATCGCCTGCTTTCCATACAATAGAAAATTTTTCATTCCATCTGGGTTCGTTGTTGTTTTTGATTACAGAGCTTTGCCAAAGCATCTTTTGGTTTACATATACTTTGACATAGCAATCCGCCTGGAGAAGCTTGTTAGGGATGTATCCCTTTTCCAGGGTTATTTCATAGGAATTTTCCTGTAGCATTTTTTCGCAGTATTCTTGTATTGCCTGAATCTTGGACAGTCTGGAAAACTGGGGATACTTTCGGGCAAAGGAAAGACAAATGTCCTGAATTTCTTTTAAATTTTCTGGGTTTTTACGAACCAGATTCATAATTTCCTGGTAGTTGTATGTGGATGCCTTATCATGGTACAAAGTCAAAGTTTCTTGAACCTGCTTGGAAAATAGACCTTGGGGATAGTTTTGCAAATAGAGTGCAAAGCTTTGGATAATTTTTTCATATTCTGCTAAATCATGAGAATAAAGCTCTTCGATTTGCAGGGCTTTAGCATAAGACTGACGATCTTCCTGGTATTGCAGCATGGTTGTTGCTTTGTTCGACAGGACAGGAGCTTCATGGTCGAGTCTGGCTTTTGACCAAAAAGAAAGGCTTCCATTTCTCATCTCTAAAGGAATCTCCCAGGAAAAACTTCCTTCTAAAAGCTTTTCTTGCGATATTTCTATTATCTTTGGATCGGATTTATCGTGCTGATAGTAAAGTTCCAGCTTTCCTTTTCTGCTTTCCCAGTCTTTCCAGGAAAACCTTGTTGACTGGCTAGATTCTAAAACAATCTGGAAGCGCAAACGGATTTCTGGTATTTCAGGAAAAAAGTTTAAAATGCTTTTGGAGAGTTGTTTTTCTTCTTGTTTTTTTATCTGGATTTTTTCCCATACAGAAAGAAAATATTCTTTTACAGTGGGAGAATATATAGACAAGGATACAAAAGCTATGATGGCTATAAAAAGAGAAAGGATAGCATATAGCCTGCTGTTTTTTTTCTTTTTTGTGGATTCCAAAGTATGTTTCTCCTTATTGGTTTGGCTTCCAGAAGCAGGTAAAACAATCTTTTCCAAGGGCTGCCCCTGAGGACGATAGTCATGTTTTTCTATTTGAGCCATAGCTTTTCTGGCAAAAGCCTGTCTTTCTTCAGGAGAAACAAGGTATTGACAGCGTTTTATAGACTGGCTCAATTCTTTAGCCGTTGGTCTTTTTTTGGGCTCTATACAAAGCATTTGTTTCATAAAGTAGACAAGAATTCCCTCCAGGCTTTGGGGCGAAAGAGAAGAAGGCCAATCGATTGTGCCTTTTTCGCATTCTTTCAGATAGTCTTTTTCCTTTTGCGCCTCAAAAGGGAGCTTTCCAAAAACAAAACGGTATAGCATAATCCCTAGGGACCAGACATCGGATTTTGGCGTTACAAGATGGCTATGAAAGAATTCAGGCGCTTTATATTGCAAGGGAATTGGCTGGATTTCATCCTCTTTTTCTTCTCTGATGATTTCAGAAAGGCCAAAATCCGATATTTTTAAAGTGCAAGGTCTCATCAAAAGAATGTTTTTTTCCATGAGATTGCCATGTATGATGCCTCTTTCATGCGCATATTCCAGACCTTGTACAATTTGTTCAAAGCATAAAAATATATCGGATTTCCCTTTTTGGTCTTGAAAATGAGAGCGGAAAAATTCTTCCAGATTCCCTCCAGGGCAATATTCCATGATCAAATAGAAAATTTCTTTTTCTTTGAGGCAAGTAGAATAGCTTTGTTGAGGGAGCAGCCTGGCAATATTGATATGATCGCTTAGGCGAGAGAGGATTTCATACTCTTTTTTCAAAAAATTTTCGAACAAGGGTAAGGATATCTGCCTTCGAGGAAAAATTTTTAAAATAGCGCATCCTCTGCTTTCTACTACATCCTGAGAAACCAAAAATACTTTTCTGGAGTTGGTGCTCTCAATCTCTCGCAGGATAATCCAATTCTCAAATCGATCTCCAGGCGAGAAATATAAATTAGAAATAGATTCTTCTGTCATTTTTTTTCTTTTCCATTGGTTTTTTTACTGCTTTTTTATTGACTTCAGCATTTTAAAACAGCAAAATAGTGATGGCATATTGAACGATTATAGAAATCATTTAATTTTTTAACGATGAGGATACAATGGACCCTGCGAATCTATACAAATCACAAAAAGCCCCGCAGTTTTTCACCCAATATTTGCCGTGGTTTATAATGATTTTAGGCATTTTTGTTATATTATCCACATTCCAAAGCTATGGGATTACATGGGATGAAATGGTTCAAAACAACTATGCAAAAATGGTTTTGAAATACTACAGTTCTTTTTTCCAAGATGAAAGTTGCAATACCTACAAAAATCTCTATCTCTATGGCCCTCTTTTTGAGCTTATCTGCACTGTTGTTTACAGCACAACAGGCTTTGCTGAATATGAAACCAGGCATTTTCTGATAGCCTGTAGCGCATTTCTTGCCGTCATAGCCTTATACAAAACAGGCCGTTTGTTTGAGCATCGTTTTGTAGGCTTATTTGCAATTCTTATGCTGGTATTTTTGCCACAGTTTTATGGTCATTCTTTTAACAATTCCAAAGACATTCCTTTTGCCTGTGCATTTTGCTGGAGTATGTACTTTATCTGCAAAATACACACTGGAGAAAACCAGAAAATTTCATCCTATCTCTTTTGCGCACTGTCTATAGGCATTACGCTTACTTTGCGCATTGGCGGATTTTTACTTTTATGTTTTTTTTTAGCATCCCAAACCATTGCCTATTTTACATTTTACCAAAAGTCTTGTGCAAGAGGAAAATTTATTTTATCCACAGGGAAAAATTTTTTCCTTGTTCTTGGACTTTCCTGGCTTATCATGATAATCTTCTGGCCATGGACGCATAAAGCTCCTATTTCCAGGCCATTAGAAGCGTTTTTCTCTGCGGTTCACTTCCAGGAAATTTACGTAACTATTTTTGAAGGTAAACATTTCTATAGCAACGAACTACCAAGATACTATCTGTCAAAGTACATTCTCATCACAACACCCCCTTTGACTCTACTTTTTTTTCTCATAGGTCTATATGCCAGCTTACGAAAAATTCTCTTTAGTTATAGAAGCAAAGATTCTTTTCTTTTTCAGATGGCATTGCTATGGCTTTTTTTCCCCATATTGTTTGTAGCGGTTTCCAGGTCCAACCTATATGATGGGATGCGCCATTTTCTTTTTGTTCTGCCACCACTCGCCATCATAGCTGCTTGTGGTATAGCATATACTATGGATTTGCTGGTTGCCTATACAAAACAAACTCGGTTTGCTGTTCCTCTTTTTCTTTTGTTACCCCTTTTCCCTTTGGTTGACTATATCCAGCTTCATCCCTATCAATCCACATATTTTAATTTTTTTGCGGGGGGAACTTCACGGGCGTGGCTTGATTATGAAACAGACTATTGGCTATCAAGCTATAAAGAAGCAGCAGAATGGATCAATGAAAGAGCTAAAGAACAAAAAGATAGAAAATTTGTCGTTCTTCTGGTCGCAAACAAAAGCTCTCGTCTCTGTGCGGAGTACTATCTTCTGCCCAACGTAGAACTCCATTCCTTTACCCAAAAATCAGAACCCATTCCCATGGTATTCGACTATTATATTGCCACAACAAGGCTAGGAATGCACAATAACTTCCCAGAGCTTCCTATTGTTCATGCCATTGGAAGGCAGGGAGCTATCTATTGTGTCATTAAAAAGTGGGAATAAGCTGGAGTGCTTTGGCTATTTTTTATTTTTTCCCAAATGCTATTGACACGATAAAAATTTTAACATATAATGAGGAAAACTCTGACCTCCCCTATTATCCCCAATGACTCAAGATAGTGCATTGGGGTTTTTTATTTTTTTATTGTGATTTATGAGTAAAAGCAGAAAAATCAACGATGGTTTTCTTTGCCTTTATTGTGGTGCAAAGGTTTCTCCTGTAGAAAAAACTTGTCGTAATCATTGTCCTGAATGCTTATATAGTTTGCATGTAGACGGGGACACTCCTGGAGATAGAGAAAGCAGTTGCCATAGTCTTATGGAACCCATCAGGGTTGAAAAAACAGGCAAAGGCTATTCGATCATTCATCGATGCATGAAATGTAAAAAAATTCATAAAAACAAAACGGCTGAAGATGACTGCTGGGAAAAAATTATAGAGATTTCTGTTTAGAGATGGAAAAAACCTTCTATTTGGCGTATAATTTGTAACAATATTTATTTAGAAACGTGTCCTTTATGGAGAGAGTAATTTATGGGTGTGACACGTTGGGTATAAGCTGTATTTAGGAATGGATATAGCGAAAGCCTTATCCTGAAAAGGAAAACTGATAGACGATCATGTGGAATGATTACCCCAACTTGGTATGAAACACATGCTTAAGTACCACCTACCAGCATTCGAAGATACGATATTGGAACTGTTGGAGAGCTAGGTTGAGGTCGGCTGAAAGCTGCATATTCCAAAATCAACAGAGTTATGGACAATATGCAGAAGATTAGGTCGGAGTCCAATACAGTACCCAAGGCTAGAACTTGCCAGGGGCATAGACGAACCTGCGGTATAATTTCTCGTAATGCTCTCTGACTCGAAAGAGTCAAATCTTGTTTGGCTATCTGTGAACCATGAACCAGGCGGCCTCTCTTGGAGAAAGGCAAGAGGTGAGAAATCATAGCAAGCGGGGAATAGCAGGGGCCTAAAGGTAAAATGAACTGGAGTCGTCTATTGGAACGTGTGAAGTAGTGTAGAGGGAGCAATCGTATTGCAAAGAAATCTACATTATGGCAGCAAGCCGTAGTACCAAAGAAGCTGGAGAAATGCCAGTGGAGGGAAGGGCTATAGTCAGCTCACAGAAATAAGAGCCTAGGCTCTAAGCTGATGGAACGCCGTATGACGTGAAAATGTCCCGTACGGTGTGAATGGGGGGAAAAGATAGAGATAGAATCAAAGTCTTACCTATCCATATAAATCACAAGAGAATTGTTGTTCAATTTTCCTAAAACCGATTTGCATTGCCATTTGGATGGATCTATGCGAATCCCCACCATCATTGAGCTTGCCAAGGAATACAATGTTACCTTGCCTTGCCATGATGAAGAAGGCTTAAGAAAAATATTGATGTGTGGTGCTCGTGTCAAAAGCCTGGAAAAATATCTGGAAGCTTTTGGCGTAACTCTTCCTGTTCTTCAAGACAAAGATGCTATCAAGAGAGCAGCTTTTGAATTGGCAGAAGATGCAGCCAAAGAGAACATCTGGTACCTGGAGGTTCGGTTTTCTCCTATCTTGCATACTCAAAAAAAATTGCGCTATTCAGAAATTGTAGATGCAATCTTAGAGGGTTTAGAGGAAGGAAGAAAAAAATACAATATCATGACAGGCGTTATTATATGCGCCATGAGAGACAGACACCCTAGTGAATCCAAAATGCTTGCAGAGCTATGCGTTGCTTACAAAAATCGGGGCGTTGTTGCTTTTGATCTTGCGGGTGCAGAGATGGACAACCCTCCCAAGAACCATATAGAGGCTTTTTCTTTGGTTCTGAGCAACAATATCAACTGCACAATCCATGCAGGCGAAGCTTATGGGCCGTCCAGCATTGCCCAGGCTATACACTATTGCGGTGCGCATCGCATTGGGCATGGAACAAGACTTGCAGAAGATGGTGATCTGCTTAACTATGTCAATGACCATAGAATCCCTTTGGAAGTATGCCTGACATCCAATTTGCAAACAAATTCTGTGGATTCTCTGGCGCATCATCCTTTCCGATTTTATCTGGACTATAATCTTAGGGTGACACTGAACACAGACAACCGTTTGATGTCAAATACCACAATGACAGACGAGCTTCTTCTTGCTGCCAAACAATATGATCTTACATTGGATGAAATCAAAGACATCATCATATATGGCTTCAAAAGCGCATTCTTGTCTTACAGGGATAAAGTGCGTATGCTGAAAGCAGCCTTGCAAAAACTAGAGCGTCCTTTTATCGAATAGCTTTGATGTTTTTTGGAGTGGGGGAATTTGCTAATTTCCCCATCCTATCTTGGACAAGCCGAAACCAAAAAGGTATGAATCGCGAATGAGACGAATATACAAATTAGGCGAATGAAATTTTTATAAAAACTATTCGTGCCATTCGTCTTATTCGTGATAAAAATCTTTGCTTTTTCGGCAAACATCTAAACTTCTTAGTTTCTACATCAAAAGTTTTTTTCAACTAACACAAACCTTGCGAACTATATATGCAATCACCTTATTCTCATAGCGATGCAAAACTTCTTTTATCCTGTGTATGGTATTTGGCTATTCCTAATTTTATTTTCTTAGCAGGATGGGTTAAGCCATCTCTGGCTTTTATCTCCATAACCTTGCTAGGTTTTGTCTTATGCTGGGAGACACAAAAAAATCTCTGCCAAAAACCACCATCAATGAAGAATGAAAAATACAGCCTTTTTTATCTGGCTGTTTTTTTTTTGATTTTTTGTTTTTGGACAGGAATCTCTGGAATAGGCGGTTTTGGCTATCAAAATACAGACTATGAAGCAAGCAACGCACTTTTTCATGATCTTATTACTAAAGATTGGCCTCTACAATACGAATACCAGGGAAAGTCCTATTTTCTAGTATACTATTTTGCTTACTATCTGCCTGCTGCTCTGGTTGGGAAAATTTTAGGCTGGCATGCGGCCAACTATGCCATATTTTTGTGGTCATTCTTTGGTATCTGGCTCGCTTTTATGCTTTTTGTCCGTTTAGTAGATGCCCAGAAATATTTTGCTATTTTTGCTGCTTTTGCCTTTTGCCTTCTAGGAGGGCTGGACATTGTAGGAAAAATAGGCATGGATGCTTTTCCCCCTTGGGGAGAGCATATAGAAAGATGGAGTGTATATTTCCAGTACTCTTCTCAATCTACTTTGCTTTTTTGGGTGCCACAGCAAGCCATAGCAGGTTGGATACTCGCGGGTGTTTCTTTTTTTTACTTTACAAAATCTGCCTGCCCTAGACTTTTATGCCTATGCTGTGTTCTAAGCATACTTTTTTCTCCTTTTTCTCTTGTTGGTTTGTTTCCTTATTTTATTTTGCAAATGATACAGTATTTACGCTCTCAAGGAATTAAGCCTCTTTGTACCTTGAGCAACCTCATAGCATGCCCTCTTCTTTGCTTTATCTTTGGCAGCTTCATTCTCTCTAATCCCCTTTCCTTTCCCAAAGAATTTATGTACCATCGCCATGAATTTTTAAACCAGTACTTTAGCTTTATCCTATTTGAGGTTATGCCGCTAGGAATATTGTACTACTGGCTTTTGTATCCAAGAGAAAAACAGCATCGTGTATGGTTCTGGACAACAATATCTATCCTTTTGATTTTGCCCTGGATACGAGTTGGTTTTTCCAATGATCTGGTCAGAAGAGCTTCTATCCCCGCCCTTTTCTTTTTGTATGTCTTTTTTTTGCGGACTATCCAGCATAGCCAAGGCAGAAAAAAAGTCGTCCGCGCTATCCTTTTTTTTGGCTTTTTGTTAGCAACATCAGCAAGCCTTTTTGAAATCACAAGATCTTTTCAGAATTTTTCGTTCTCTCCGCCAGAAGAAAAGAATATCAAAACTCATCTGGATTTGCCCCATAGAGATATAAAACAAAGAATGGGCGATCCCCAATCCCTTTTTTTCCAGTTTTTAGCACGCCCAAAAAAATCTCAAAAATAAAGGCTTTTCTTATGGGAAGATTTTCATTATACTAGCAGTATAGGAAGACAAGGCTATATTTTTTTAGAAAGGATAAAATTATGCTAAAATCTCTCTTCTTATTTTCTCTCCTCATACTTTCTATGAGTCTTTACGCTGGACCAGTCAGTACTTTATATGGTACTGGGTGGGCCAATGGAAGCCTCCATATTTTCCAGGGCAATACATTAACAAAAACAGCTTTGCAAGGATCTTATGAGTCTGGTATCGTGGTTTTAGACACAGTAAAAACCTATCCTTATTACTATGGTGGAAGCTATGGTAGAGACTATTCGCTTTCAACAGGCAATGTTGTAAACACTACCCAGCATCCTATATTAGCTCCCCAGGGAGTATTGGATGCAACCACAAATGGACAATACATCTATGCTATGTCTTATGCTTATACTCCTGGCGTTTATCGTTTTAATTTGGACTGGACAAACCCCCAATTCCTCTTCAGCACGGCAAGTTCAGCCGATCTGGGTATAGCATACGATTCTGCAAGCGATCTTCTTTGGGTTACAAACTGGGGCAACAAAACAATTAGCAAATATAGTATGTCAGGTTCTAATCTGGGTTCTTTCTCTACAGTAGGAAACCACAATGGTGGTCTGGCTTATGATGCAGCAGACAATACGCTTTGGACATGGTCTTATGACAATAACAGGCTAGAGCAATATTCCAAGACAGGAACTTTTTTAAGCAGCACATCCTATGCTTTTAATGGACATATTTATGGTCTTGAGGCTTCCGTAATTCCAGAGCCTCATACTTTGTTTTTTGTCTTACTTTCATGTGCCTTTGCGTTTTTCTTGAAAAAAAAATAAATAAAAAATAAAAATCCTTGTTCTTCTGTTTTATTTTGGCAATGGCATTGGTATTTCTGTTGCATTGCCAAAATAATTCTATCTTGCCAATTTTGCTTTGAAATCTTAAATTTTTGTAATAGCAAAATGATCCTGTGCAAAATGAGAAGCACTATAAAATAGCATCTGTTCCATTGTGCGGTTTTGACATAGTTTTGGAATAAACGCCATTTACAGCATCTCTTAAAATATCTTCAACGGCATTTTGACCAGAACAGGAATCTTAAATTTTTAGGAGAAACTTTCGATGCAGTTAAAAAATTTTGAAAAAAAACTTTCTGTACAGGGAAAAGAGTATACTGTATACAGTTTGGAAGAATTAGAAAACCAGGGAATAGGAAAAGTATCGAGACTTCCTTTTTCTATTAGAATCTTGCTGGAAAATCTGTTGAGAAACCTGGGGAACGGCATTGTAAAAGAGGAAGACATAAAAGATTTGCTTGCCTGGCAACCTTCTTCCAACCGAGAGATTCCCTACTATCCAGCGAGGGTATTGATGCAGGACTTTACAGGAGTCCCTGCTATTGTGGATCTCGCTGCCATGAGAACAGCCATGCAGTCTTTGGGCAAAGATCCGCAAAAAATCAATCCTCTTGTGCCTGTCGATCTTGTGATAGACCACTCGGTTCAAATCGATTTTTACGGCAAAAAAGACGCTCTGGCTAAAAATGTGCGCATGGAATACCAGAGAAACCAGGAACGCTATATTCTTTTAAAATGGGCGCAAAAGGCATTTGACAATCTGCGAATATTCCCTACCAATGCAGGGATCTGCCACCAGGTAAATCTGGAATATATTGCCAGGGTCGTCATGACAAAAGAAGAAGGCGGAAAAACCTTTGCCTACCCTGATACATTGGTAGGAACAGATTCCCATACAACTATGATCAATGGCTTGGGCGTAATGGGATGGGGTGTCGGTGGCATTGAGGCAGAAGCCGTTATGCTAGGGCAACCTTATTACATGACCATTCCTGAAGTCGTTGGATTAAAGCTCTATGGCGAGCTAAAAGAAGGTGTTAC
The DNA here is from genome assembly GCA_013359215.1 of Candidatus Brocadiia bacterium. Lineage (GTDB taxonomy): Bacteria > Planctomycetota > Uabimicrobiia > Uabimicrobiales > JABWCH01 > JABWCH01. The sequence goes on from JABWCH010000037.1 coordinate 12,283, forward strand.
TGCAACGGATTTGGTCTTGAGCGTGACGCAGCTTTTGCGAAAGCATAATGTGGTAGACAAATTCGTAGAATACTTTGGGCCTGGAGTCAAAAAACTCACCCTGCCCGACAGGGCTACACTAGGGAATATGTCTCCTGAATACGGCGCAACCATGGGTTTCTTCCCTGTGGATGAAGAGACTATTAACTATTTGCGGTTTACAAACAGAAAAGAATGCGCTGATCTTGTAGAAAAATATACTAAAATGCAGAAAATGTTTTTTTATGGAAATGAAGATCCAGAATATAGTGAAGTTCTGGAGCTGGATATGAGCAAAATTGAATCTTGCGTTGCAGGCCCAAAACGACCTCAGGATAAAGTTCTTGTAGGGGATTTGAAAAAAAGGTTTGAAAAGCACCTGGAAGAAGAAAAGACCACAAAGCGTAGCTTTACTATAGATCTTGATGGACAAAAGGTAACTTTGTCCGATGGAAGCACCGTAATTGCTGCCATCACTTCCTGCACAAACACATCCAATCCATCCCTTATGGTAGGAGCGGCTCTTGTTGCCAAAAATGCGGTAGAAAGAGGTTTAAAATGCGCTCCTTATGTCAAAACTTCCTTTGCGCCTGGATCTAAAGTAGTTCAAGGCTACCTGATCAAATCAGGGCTTTTGCCTTATCTCGAAGAACTGGGTTTCCATATTGCCGCTTTTGGCTGTACAACGTGTATTGGGAACAGCGGGCCTCTTCATCCTGAAATTGAAAAAGTCATACAAAAAGAAAAGATGGTGGTGTCCTCTGTCTTGTCTGGCAACCGCAATTTCGAAGCTAGAATCCATCCTCTTGTCAAAGGCAACTATCTGGCATCTCCTATGCTTGTGGTAGCTTACGCAATTGCGGGAACAACCGATATAAACCTACAGAGCGACCCCTTGGGTAAAGACAAGCAAGGGAACGATGTCTATCTCAAAGACCTCTGGCCTTCTTCTAAGAAAATCCAGGAAATGGTTTTCGGCTGCCTCAAGCCTGAAATGTTTGAAGAAAAGTATTCCAGAATTTTGGAAGGAGATGAATATTGGCAAGGGCTGCCTATTCCTCAAGGAAATACCTTTGTGTGGGATTCCAACTCTACCTATATCCAGAATCCTCCTTTTTTTACTCATCTTTCTCCAGACTATGCTATTCCTCATGATGTCAGACAAGCCAGAGCCTTATTGTTGCTAGGCGATTCTATCACAACAGACCATATTTCGCCAGCAGGGGCAATTGAAACAACCTATCCAGCAGGAAAGTATCTCTTGGAAAAAGGCATTTCTGCCGAAGACTTCAATTCCTATGGTTCGAGAAGAGGCAATCATGAAGTCATGATGCGGGGAACATTCGGCAATGTGCGGATCAAAAACCACATTGTTGCTCCCAAAGAAGGCAGCCTTACCAAAAAATGGCCTGAAGGTTTGGAAATGTTTATTTACGATGCATCTCAGGCTTATCTTAAAGAAAAAACAGATCTTGTCATCCTGGCTGGCAAAGAGTATGGAACAGGGTCTTCACGAGATTGGGCAGCCAAAGGAACTTTACTTTTGGGCATCAAAGGTGTAATCGCTCAGTCTTTTGAAAGAATCCATCGTAGCAACCTTGTTGGGATGGGTGTTTTGCCTATGGTCTTTGAGAATGGGCAGGACTGGAAAAGCCTTGGTTTGGATGGCGGTGAAACTTACAGCATTATTGGTATAGAAAATATAAAACCAGGCCAACGTTTGCAAGTAAAAGCCTGCAAAAAAGATGGCAAATCCATAGAATTTACGGTGCTTTCTAAACTAAACACCCCCACAGAGGTAGAATATTTTCTGCATGGTGGAATATTGCCTCTTGTTGTCAGGAAACTAGCAAAATAAAAGGAAAACGCATGCGTGGTTTTGGAAAGATCATTCTTTTTGGAGAACATGCGGTTGTCTACGGATACCCTGCTCTGGCAGCAGGACTCAGCCAGGGAATTTATGGTGAAATCCGAGAGCAGAGAGGCGAAGAACATTCACTCTCTGTCCCCCTCTGGGGGCTAAGCGTTAAGGAGAAAGAAGATTCCCCATTAGGCAAGGCACTTCGAAGCATCACACAAAGCATTCCTTTAGAAAAAGACCACTGTATCCATTTGACACCAGAAATTCCCTGCAAAGCAGGGTTGGGAAGCTCTGCGGCTATGGCAGTGGCTATCATCAAAACTTTGGTAAAATACAAAAACCTGGATTGGCCTTTGGAAAAAATCAATGCCCTGGCATTGGAATCGGAATGTGTTTTTCATGGGACTCCCTCTGGAATCGACAATACGGTTGCTACATACGGAGGGATTTGCTATTTAGCCGATCCACAGCGATTTTCTTTGCCCTTGTGCGCAGTAAAAAATCTGAATCTTAAAAAGCTTACAGCTTCTTTTTTACCTTCTTTGGCAGAGCCTGTTTCTTTTGTCATCATCAATACGCGGAAAGAAAGGGAAACCAAGAGGCTTGTTGACCATGTCCGCGAGGAAAAGCTGAAGAACCCTGAACAAATGGAAGGAATTTTTTCTGAAATAGGAACGTTTGCCTGGAAAGGCTATGATTGTCTGGTTCATAAAAAGTACGAAGAACTGGGAAAGCTTATGCAAAGAAACCATGAATTGCTTAGATCTTTAGGCGTTTCTTCTCCTGAGCTTGAAAAGGCATCTTCCTGTGCTTACCAAAAAGGTGCTTTAGGCACGAAGCTTACAGGCGCAGGTGGCGGTGGATGCCTTATTGCCTTTGGCCCAGGAAAGGAAAAAGATATCTTAAGCGAATGTGAAAAGCACGGTTTTACAGGGTTTATTGCACAGATACTATAAAGCTTCCCTAGAACATTGTCCAATATTTATAAGTTATTCAGAGAGATTTTATTTGGGGAAAATTTTTGTAAAAATTTTCCCCCAAAACCCCTTTAAAAACTTTTATATATTTAATTTTTCCTAACAGAAGGCTTACGTTCAGCGACACTGTCAAGTTATGCTATCATCGTTATGGGAAAATGAAAGGAAGTTGGCATGAAAGGTCTATTGTTTCTTTTCTTTTTTAGCTTTGTTCTTTTTTCTGCTTTTTCTGAGACTAAAAGGCCGTTAGCGTTAGATGATATTTTTCATCCTGAAAAAAAACTAGATTTTCAAGGTTCTGTTCCTCATGGAATTGTGTGGCTAAAGGATAGCCAATCGTATTTGCAATTTTCTGGGGAAAGCATGGTTTGGCTTAAAATAGATAGCATTACGGGCAATGGCCTTCCCTTCTATAACAAAGAAAAAATAGAAAAAGCCTTATCTGCTTTTTTTCCAGACAAAGCAAAGCAAATTGTGGAGCAAGGAGAAAGTTTTATATGGAATTTCCAATACAATGGCTTCATCGTAGAACAAGAAGAGAATCTTTACTATTATAGCATGATTGCAGATAAAGCCATTCAAGTCACAAAAAGCAAAGATAAAAAAAACGAAGTGGCTTTTAGCCCTGATGGAAAACACATTAGCTTTGTGATTGACAACAACCTATACATCGTTTCTTTGGATACTTTAGAGCAAAAGCAAATCACACAAGATGGCAATGAAAAAATTTACAATGGTATTTTGGATTGGGTATACCAGGAAGAAATTTTTGGTCGCGGAAATTTCAGAGGATATTGGTGGAGCAAAGATTCCCAAAAAATCGCCTTTTTAAGGCTGGATGCAAGCCAGGTAAAAACATTTGTTCTTCCAGACGATTCTTCTTATGAGCAAAAAAGAGAAGTTCTATCGTATCCCAAGGCAGGCACCCCAAACCCAAAAGTAAGTTTGGGGATTTTTCATTTAGAAACAAAAAAGACTGTATGGGCTGACCTTCTGGATAAAGAAAAAGACCAGGAAATTCTTTTAGTGGATGTTTGCTGGAAACCAGAGGGAAAAACGCTCCTGATCCAGATCCAAAACAGAATTCAGACCTGGTTGGACTACATCCTTGTCGATATTTCCACAGGAAAAACAGAAACTCTTTTCCGCGAAACTACCCAGGCTTGGGTGAATTACAATGGAAGTCCATTCTATCTATTGGATGGAAGCTTTTTCTATTTAAGCGAAAAGAATGGCTGGAAACATATTTACCAATATTTACCGCAAGAAAAAAAAACGATTTCTGTAACTTCAGGTCTTTGGGAGGTAAGAGATTTCTATGGAGTAGAGGAAAGTTCCCAAAAGCTCTATTTCTCCTCTACAAAAGAACATGCCACGGAAGAACATATATATGTTTGCTCATGGAATACAAAGGAAATAAAGCAACTCAGTAACACACCAGGTACTCACAGTGCTCGGTTTTCTCCTGACTTTAAAATGTTCCTGGACTATGCAAGCAATATATCTTCTCCTCAAAATGTAAACCTGTACGACCAGAATGGGAAAAAAATACGCAATGTTTATGAAAACAAGCCTAAAGGCTTGCAAATATGCAATATAAAACCGCCAAGAATATTGCAAATCCCTGCGAGAGATAGGTTTCTTATGGAAGCCATGATATTCTATCCTATTTCCTTTAATCCCAAAAAAAAATACCCTGTTCTTGTTCATGTATATGGCGGTCCGCAAACCCCTCAGGTAAAAAACAGATGGGGCAGAAACGGCTATATGTGGCATCATTTTCTCTCGCAACAAGGATATATTGTCTTTGTTCTGGACAACCGACTTGCTAGTGGTAAAGGTGCTGTATCAGCCTGGAAATCCTATAAAAATTTCGGAAAACAAGAGCTAGAAGACCTAGAAGATGGAATAGAATGGCTTAAAACGCTTCATTATGTCAATGCAAAGAGAATTGGTCTATGGGGTTGGAGTTTTGGCGGATATATGACATGCTATGCTTTGACAAACAGCAAAACCTTCAAATCAGGAATTGCCGTTGCCCCTGTTACAGATTGGAGAAACTACGATACTATCTATACAGAACGCTATATGGACACTCCTCAAAACAATCCTGCTGGATACGAAAAAAGCTCTGTTCTATTTAATGCTCGGAATCTGACTGCCAGACTTCTTCTTGTCCACGGGCTTGCCGATGACAATGTCCATTTCCAAAACTCTGCACAGTTTATCTACGCTTTACAAGAAGCTGGCAAAAATTTCCAGATTATGGTCTATCCCAAAGCAAGGCATGGTATAGAAAACCCATACCAGACCTACCACCTTTTTTCTATTATGCATAATTTTTTACAGAGAAACCTATAGCTTCGGATTCAAAAAAATTTATCCACAGATTACACAGATTTTCGAAGCCTTTATCTGCGTAATCTGTGCAATCTGTGGATTATTTTGGTTAAATTTTTCCTAAAATAAATACCTAAAATTCACGGTAAGCCTTGAAATACAAGAAATCAGATTTAACATTGTCAAATTAAATTTTAACACAAAAAACACAAAATATCTCAAAAGGCACAAAAATATAACTATATATCATATAATATTTTATATCTTTTTTATGCTTTTTGTGTTCTTTTTTTTGTGCAAAAATCTGCAAAAGTATAGCTACTTATATCCATTGTTCTTTAAAGCCTTTGTCTCAAAAAGCGAAATTTTTTTCATTTGCCCAATGTTTTTTTTATGCTTGATGATTTATGCTTGCAGTTTGTAGAAAGTCCTGTTACAATACTGAGAGCAATTTTTCATTCGGAGGTAAAGACCCTATGACCATTAAAGTTGGGCAAATTATAGATGGCTATCGGATTCTTTCAGAATTAGGCCGTGGTGGCAATGGGATTGTCTACAAAGCACAATCGCTGGATGATCAGAAGGTTTTAGCTTTAAAGACTCCTTTAAAAGAAAGAATCAAAAAAGACCCCCGTCTGGCTAGCAATTTTCTTCGGGAGACTTCTGCTATTGCCAGGCTAGAACACTCTAACATTGCGGCTTATTATAAAGCAGGCACATATCGTTTTGAAGAAAATGGCGAGCAGATTGTAATCCCTTATATTACTATGGAATTTATCGAAGGGACTCCGTTTGCTGAACTGACAAAAATTTCTTTGCGTAAAATTGTGCTTCTTATGCAAAAGGTTGTGGAGGCAGTTTCTTATGCACACGGCAAAGGGGTGATTCATAGGGATTTAAAGCCTACCAATATCATCCTGGATAAAGAAAATAATCCTAAAGTCTTGGATTTTGGACTGGCTAAGATGCTGGATGAAATTACGACTTCCTGCGGTTTCTTTGAAGGATCGCCTTCTTTTGCTGCGCCAGAACAATTCAAGGGAGAAAACTGCGATGAAAGAACAGACATCTGGACGCTTGGCTCAATATTGTATTTTCTGATTACAGGAAGACCACCCTTTGTTCCTGAACACATACAGGAACTAAACCAGATGCAGCAGGTATTTGCCATTCAGGAAATGGTATTGAACCAAAAGCCAGCAAAGCCATCCCGCTGGAATGCCCAATGCGATTCTTATTTAGACGAAATTTGTTTAAAGGCACTTTCCAAGGAAGCAAAAGATCGTTACCAAAATGCAGACGATATGGTTTCTGCTTTAGGCCAATGGGGAAAAATCAATCGGGATAAATGGGCAGAAAAAGCACAAGGTGCTGTTAAATGGAGCAAGCTTCTACCTTGTTTTTTTAAAAATAGCAAAATCAACCAGGCATATAAGTTCCTTGAAAAAGGTCTTACCTTTGCGCCTGCAAGCCCTCCTATAAAAGAAAAATTGCTAGAACTATTGCAACTGCAAGGAATAACCAATGTTGCTCTTGTAGAAATTCCCATTCCTGATAATATGAATCCCAAAGATTGGGAATGGATGTATTCTGCTATCCAGACCAGCCTGGAAATCAAAGAAAGCTTTTTGATTCCTATAAAAAAGATTGTCCTGGGGGTAGCGTCTAAAGAAGACATTCCTCACCAGATGATCGCAATCTATGAAAAGCCCCAAGGGCAAACTTTGCAGTCTCAAATTGGTCAAATCACACCAGAGATTGCTCTGGATTTAGCTCATAAACTTATGGAAGTCATTTCTTTATACCAGAAAAAAGGTTTTCCTTGTTCTTTACCAGAATTGAGCGAAATTTTTATTTCTCCTATTCAGATTATCCCAACAGGATGGCCTTATCGTAAAGAAAAGCAAGTCAATGCTCTAAATATGGCATCTTTGCTTTACTATTCGCTTACAGGTTTCCCTTTACAAATCGATGCGCCTGAGCTGCAAAAGCTTCCAGAAAAATTCAGAGATCCTATTTCTTACGTTCTTGCCAAGGATTCTTCAGTAAAAACGGCACAGGAATTCTTAGATGCTTTAGAAAGAAATCATGAAGCACATAAGATTTTGAATTCAGGAGTTTTAGACAGACCTTTTGAATTTCCTGCTGGAGAATACTGCCTGAACAACCCTTTACGCATAGAAAAAAATGGGCATCTTAAACTCTCAGGCCATACTGTTTTCCAGATAAGCCCCAATTGCAGCATCCAATGCTATGGGCAAATCACGGCAAAAGGAATATGGGATGAAGAAAACAGCAAAGGAAGTATATGCTTCCTTCCTGCGTCCCCTAAAGAAGGATGGGGAGGAATCCATTTCTTTTCTGATAACCCTAAGTCGCAATTTTTCGAAGGATGCCTTTTTGAGGAAGGCAGAGGATTCTCTAGCCAGGGAGGCACATCTTCTGGTGGTGCAATCCACATAGAGGCAGGTAAACTGGTTATCAAAAAATCTTGTTTCAGAGAGAATAAAGCAGATGGTGATGCAGGTGCTATCTATGCTTGTGGATTAGATATAGAAGTTGAATTAGAAGAGGTCATCTTTGCGGACAATAAATCAGAGCGATATGGTGGAGCTATTGTTTTGAATAGCGAAGGGAAAGTCACTCTATCCAAATGCCGCTTAGAAGATAACCGCAGCAAAGAAGATGGTGGAGCAATATATGCTAAGGGTGATAGCCCTGCTGAAATAGCAGAAATTTCCATGAAAGATTGCGTTTTGGCAGGGAACAGATCGCAGATCAATGGTGGAGCTGTCATGCTTTCTTTTCACTCAAGGCTCAAAGGAGAGAACAACCATTGGGATACCAATGTGGCTGATGATAGCGGTGGTGCTGTTTTTCTCATTGGAAAATCAGAACTCAGCGAGCTTTACATAAGCAATTGCAAGTTTTCCAGCAACAGAGCACAAAACAAAGGTGGAGCAATATTTGCAAGAAAAGATACATTGATTGAGTGCAAATCTTGCCGTTTTGATAGCAACAGCTCAGACCGCGATAGCGCAGGTGCTATAGGTCTGGATGGAAAAGCAAGCAAACTGTCTATATCTGCCTCTTTTTTGGATACAGTATTTAACGAAAATCGTTGCAGAATAGATGGTGGAGCGATCCACGCCAATATCAATACAAATTGTTTTTTCGATGACTGTAGATTCGATGGTAACTCCACAGAGGAGCATAGAGGCGGAGCTATATTCATAGCAGGAGAAAAAGAAAACTACAGTTGCGCAAAATTTACACAATGCAATTTTAGCAGAAACCGTTCCAAGATGGACGGAGGAGCAATCAATGCAAATCTATACAGCAAAATCAGTCTCGAAGATTGCCGCTTAAAGAATAACAACAGCGATGATAGTGCTGGCGCGATTTCCATTGTAGGAGAAGAAGGCGAAAATCAAACAGAGGCTAGTTTCATTAAGGTGATCTTTCTGGGAAATCGCTGCAAGAGTAGCGGTGGTGCAGTCAATGCCCTAGACACCACTATACTCAACTTCGACGATTGCCAGTTTGAAAATAACCGATGCGATGAAGAGGCTGGTGCAATCCACATTAGAGGGGCAGAGTGTAAAAAATACAGTGAAGCCAAGCTACGCAATTGCAGCTTTACAGAAAACAAAAGCAAGCAAGGCAGCGGTGCAGTCCATCTGAATTTTTTTACACGATCCAAATGGGAAGAATGCCGTTTCAAGTCAAACCATGCCGAAGGCAAGCATGCTGGCGCAATCCAGTTGGTTGGTAAGGAAAAGGAAATGGCTACAGAAGCGACATTTGCAGAATGCTCTTTTCTGGAAAACCTTGCCCGCATGGATGGAGGAGCTATCCATATTGGAGACTATTCTCTTGCCCTTATAGACAAAACTCGATTTGAAAACAACAAAGCGGAAAACAGCGGAGGCTCTATTAGCCTTGTTGGAAGAGAAGCAAAATATCCAACAAAAATGACCTTGAGACAAACGCACTTTACAGAAAACCACTGCGGCCTGGATGGCGGAGCAATTGCATCGGGAAGTCATACAAGAATGATCTTGAGCGACTGTCGGTTTATCAACAACAGTGCTGAAAGCAGTTGCGGAGCAATTGGTATTTCTGGAAAAATCGATGAAGAAGCTAGCAAAGCCAAATTCCAGCATGTAACCTTTATTGGTAATCATTGCAAGAATGATGGAGGCGCGATTGCAGCAGGCGGTCATAGCCAGATGATTTTTGAAGAATGCCGATTAGAAAACAACTATGCAGAAGGTTCATGCGGAGCGATTGGCATTGTAGGATATGATAAAAAAAATCGCAGCGATGCAACTTTTACTAAAGTCGCCTTTATGGGAAACCATTGTTCTGTTGACGGTGGAGCGATGGTCATTGGCCGTTTCAGCAGAACGAAATTCGAAAAATGCATTTTTGAAGGAAACCAGGTAGAAAAGAAAACAGGAGGTGCTGTCCTTATCTTGGGAAAAGACTCCAGCTTTGCTACCATTGCAGACTTCCAGGAAGTGATTTTCCGCAAAAACCAATGCTATATAGATGGCGGAGCTATCAATGTCAACATCTATAGCCAGGCAAGCTTCCGAAACTGCCTTTTTGAAGACAATGTTGCCATGAAAAAAAATGGCGGGGCTATTGTTCTGCTAGGCAAAGATGGAAACTGTCCTACAAAGGCCATATTCCATCAGGTTACCTTCCAGCGTAACCAATGCAATATTTCTGGTGGTGCAATCAATGCTAACGACTACACTCGAAGCCACTTTACTGACTGCGTTTTTGAAGAAAACTGTGCCAAAAACAAAAATGGTGGGGCTGTTCTTGTTCTAGGCGAAGATGGGAAATACCCAAGCGATGCCCGTTTTAACAGCGTAGTCTTCCGTAAAAACTATTGCCTTGGATCTGGCGGTGCTGTGAACGTCAATGTTTTTACAATAAGCCATTTTGAAGAATGCGTTTTTGAGAAAAATATGTGTGAGGAAAACGGCGGTGGAATCCTCATCCGCGGTTTACGCCGTGTTCCTAATAAAGCCACAGTCAAAGCATGCCATTTTGTCGGAAATATTGCAGGGAAGATAGGGGCAGATGTTGCCCTGAATGCGGTCAAAGGCGTTACAGAGCAATCGCTTTTGAGCGACAATACCATTGAAATCCCTGGGCCTGATTTCCAGGCAGAAGAATTGGAAGAGAAAAAAAGCACAGACCGATTGCCTCGCGGACAAGACATCCATGCATCCAAAAAACAGGAAGAGGTCTCCAGCGAAGAAAAAAAAGGTACTGCAAAGCTGAACAAATCCGACTATCCTTTGGGAAGTATCCCAGAAAAAAAGAATACAGGAAAATTGAAACAAATAGATAAAAAAGAAGATCAACCCAACGGATTTTAGAGTAGATGTACGGTCAGGCTCACGTTATAGGTGTTAACTTTTCTAGGAAAAAATCAAGACAAAAGCGGAGTGTAAGCCTTCTGTAAGGAATCAAAAATAGTACCGCCTGGCGCATCAAAAAATTT
>JABWCH010000379.1 GCA_013359215.1 Candidatus Brocadiia bacterium
TGCAACATATTGATAAAAAATAATTAACCGCAGAGGCACAGAGGTCGCAGAGAAATTATATAGTTCTTTTTTTCTTCTCTGCGTTCTCTGTGTCTCTGCGTGAAATCTTATGTCTTGAGAAGTTCAAGATTAAAGATTAATACAAAGACTTTTGAGCAGTTACCTATTCAAAGCCATATCCCTATCGTATATTTTTAGCGCATCCCAGACATATATCCCCATCGTAAAATACGGTGAATTGGCCAGGTGCTATGCCAGGATCGCTTTGATCCATATAAACTTGTGCTTCTTGCTTGTCCTGGTTAGAAAAGACAAGGCGGCATTGGTGGAAGGTGGGGCCATGGCGCAGTTTAACTCTAAGGTTTTCTTTGGAAGGAGGATCTAATAGCCAGCTAAATTCCCCAACAGTATAGGAATTCCGAGCGTATTCGTCTTTATTGTAAGACCTTGATATGTATACAATATTTTTTTCCAGATCTTTTTTTACAACATACCAGGGGCCACCAGACAAACCAATGCCTTGCCTTTGGCCTATTGTATAATACCAATACCCTTCATGCTCACCCATTTTTTTCCCAGAAGATTCTTCCAGAATATCTCCTCTTTTTTCTCCCAAATGGTGTTTTACAAAATCATGGTATTTGATTTTGCCTAAGAAGCATATTCCCTGGCTGTCCTTTCGATTTTTGTTGGGAAGGTCGTATTTCTCGGCCAATTCGCGGACTTGCTTTTTATAAAAGCCGCCAATAGGGAAAAGGATTTTTTCTAACTGCTGCCTTTTTAGATGAGCCAGGAAATAGCTTTGGTCTTTTACTGGATCAGGAGAAATTTTTAAAACAGGCTTGCCTTCTATTTGCTCGATTTGAGCATAGTGTCCGCTCGCAACTTTATCGAATTCCAGAGAAAAGCGTTCTAAAAAAACTCCAAACTTGATGCGTTCATTGCAAAAAATATCAGGGCTTGGTGTGCGTCCTTTTTTCAATTCATCAATCACATAGCTCACAACATGCTGATAGTACTCTTTTTGCAAAGAAACCACTTTCAGGGGAACATCCAGTTTTTCGCAAACCCCCTTGGCAAATTCCAAATCTTCTTCCCAAGGGCATTGCCCTAGAAAAGAAAGTTCATCTTCTAACCATATCTTAATATAAAATGCAGTTACATCGTATCCTTTTTCTTTTAGCAAAGCTAAAGATACAGAGCTGTCCACTCCTCCAGACAATAAGACCGCAATTTTCATAGATTCTTTCCTATTCCAAAAAAACATGATAGACAATTGTGTATTACAAAAAAAAAGAATCCACTGTAATTTTTACAGCGAATTCTTTTTATTCCTTCTAAATTTTTCGATAGCCTTGATGCTTCATATTTCTTTATCTACTTGCTAACGATTATTTTGCATCTCGTCTTTCATTTGCGACTAGAGTTCCCATATTGTCGAAGAGTCTTACATCTAAATACTTTGTGCTAAAGCGGTTGTATTTGCCATTAAGATATACAGTATCTCCATGCCTGCACGACTGGGCATCGATTTCAGAAGATCTTCCATCATCGCTTATAGCATATAGTTTTACTGACTGTATGCTTCTGCCAGAAACCTGGACAGTTACTTTTGCTTTGGGGCTAAAGAAATTACCACCGCCTGCATCGAAACTGGTAATGATGATTTTGCCCTGTCCATGATGAGGATTATGGGGAGGATAATAAGGTGGCTGGGGAGGTTCAGGGGGAACAAAAGACTGAACAACTACACTTGCCACACCCTGGATGCCTGTATTTCTATCTCTTGCATATATCCTGAAAGTTCCGCTTTGGTATCCTGCTGTATAGTAACCAGATTGTTCTATTCTGCCAGCATCTGCTTGCCATATCAAAGAAGCGTTGCATATACGATTATAGGCATCGTAAGCTACTGCCTGAAAGGTCATGCTTTGTCCTGGGGTTAGACGCTGGGAAGAGGGGGTGATTTCGATTCTGGAAATCTGAGGATAAGACCCTTTGATTTGGACATTGGCTGTTGCCTGAACTCTACCATAGATTGCTGTTATGGTATGATAGCCATCTTGTTGGTATGCTGTATATAAACCATTCTGGGTAATATTTCCCCCTGTGGCATGCCATCTTACATTAGATGGGGTAAAATGGGTTTGCTCTGAATCTAAACCAACAACAATAAACTGCAAGCTATTTCCTGCCTTTACAATCGCATGAGAAGGGTATATGTTTAAGCCGCTTAAATGATGATGTTGGGCCTGTAAGCCAGCCAGCGAAAAGACCAAAGCCAAGATTAAAATATAAAACCTCATAAAAAAATCTCCTTATTTTAAAAAATAAAATCTTTTTTCTATGCTTTAGTATGAAACATTTTTATAATTTTAGCAACCCGATTTTTTTTTTTTTTAGATAATGGGAAAAAAATATGGAAATTCGTTTGGATTTGCTCATGGTTGAGCTAGGGTTTACTCCAGGGCGGAATAAAGCCCAGGAATTGATTGAATGCGGTGAAGTAACAGTCGATGGAAAGGCTGTTTTAAAGCCATCCAAAAAAGTTTCAAGGTCATCCTTGATTGTTCTGAAAAAAGATATTTTCCCCTATGTAAGCAGAGCAGGTGTCAAGTTAAAAAAAATTTTAGACCATTTCCAGATCCTTTGTCAGGGAAAAGTCGCTTTGGATGTAGGTGCTTGTACTGGCGGGTTCAGCGATTGCCTTTTGAAAGAAGGAGCAAGGAAAGTCTATGCAGTAGAATCAGGCCATGACCAGCTTGCAGAAAAACTGCGCCACGATGACAGAGTTGTTAATTTAGAAAACTGTAGCATCCAAAAGTTGGAAAAGAGCAAAATACCAGAGATGGCAGACATACTGACAATCGATGTTTCTTTTACAAGCCTGACAGAGGTTCTCCCTTTTTGTATGCCTTTTTTAAAAGAAGGGGGCGAAGTATTTGCTTTGATTAAACCTCAATTCGAGTTGCCCAAAGCAGATAGAAAAAAAAATGGAGTCGTCAGATCAGAACAATCCTATCCCTTGCTTTTGGAAAAGATGCAGGTTTTTTTTCAGGAAACAGGAATCCAGACCAAGGGAATCATAGAATCCCCTCTTTTGGGGGGAGAGGGAAATAAGGAATTTTTACTTTATGGATTGAAACAGAGGATTGCCCCATAATGTTGCCAATGGTCTTGGAAGAACAACAAGGTTTATGTTAATTTTTAGCATAACCTATTTGAAAATAAATATATAAAAGTTTTTAAAGGGGGTTTGGGGGAAAATTTTTACAAAAATTTTCCCCAAATAAATTGTGCAAGCCGTACAATATTAGTTTGTTGTTAAAGCTTTCAGTGCTTTTTCAACATCCATAACTCTTAAATACAGGTTGCTATCTTTTTCGCCTGTGCTGCCATAAGCATATTCTATATTTACTTGGTGGGTTCTTAGCTTTTTGCACATTTGATTCAATGTACCTGCTTCATTCTTCAGGGTTACCTTTACCAAATCGCTTTCCACCACCAAAGTGCCTTTTTCTTCTATGATGTGGATTGCTTCAATAGGTTTATCCACGATCAATCTTACTACTGCATGGTCAATGGAATCTGTTACAGAAATCGCTTCAATATTGATTTGCCTTTCTGCTAGATCTTGGGTTAGACGGAAAAGAGCACCTGGCTGGTTTTCTAAAAATACAGCAAGTTGTTTTACAATTTCCATTGTTAGCCTCATAAAAAAAGGTATATTAATATTCCAATGATTCTTTAAAGCTATTCTGCCATGAAAAAGCTGGCTTGTCAACTGATTATTTAATAATATCCTGTATGCTTTTTATAAAGAATAGCATTTTTTTTCATAACTATTTATATAATTGATAGTTAAAAATATTACAATTCCTAAACTAAGCATCAAAGACTTCGCTTATATCCTGGAGAATTTTCCCGCCAGGGTATTCTAAGGTAAAAAAATGGCTATTTTTAGGCAGGCAGAAACGAAGCTTTGCAGGAAGCCCATCTTTATAGCTTTTGACTTCATTCCCTTTGCTATCTAAAATCCTTCCTTGAGGCGCGACCAGAGTATTTTCTGAAACCACCTCAGCAAAAACTTCTTCTAGCTTTTTCATATCAGAAGCGAGTTTATGACACCACAAATCGATTTTATTTCCTTGGGGATCTTTTAAGTCCTTGCCTTCAAACATATCGTCTAAAAGCTGCATTTGTTGTTCATCGACTTCTTCTCCAACCCCTAAGAGAACCAGCTTTACAAACATTCTTTCGCCTTTTGCGATCTGTTTTCCCAAAGAGAAGCAATAGTTGATAACTTCATCTATATCTTCAATGATGCCATCTGTAATAAAGATAACAAGCGACCAGGGAGAGTCTTTCATTTTATCATCCATAAAATTTTTCAAAGGAGGCAACAGCTTTGTTCCTCTTCCCCACGCTTGTTTCTTTGGACCTCGAATGGTTAAAGAAGAAACATCATCACCTGATATGCTTCCGATTTCTTCCGTTTTAGAACCATCTGGGCTACATGCCCAATAGACCATGTTGACTTTTCCATCGCCTGAAAAGTTACTCAAAAAACCTGCAATTCCTTTTGCTACAGGCTCCATAACATTAGGAAAACTCATGGCCTGAGCAAAAGCTCCTCCTGCCAGATTGCTAATCCCATACATTTTTTTGATAGAAACAGAAGCATCTAAAGCTAAACCAACCTTAGCACCTTCAATGTCTGGCACCATAAGGATGGAAGCAACGATTTCCAGTTGGTCGTCTTTAAATAAAACATTCACATCACCAAAAGGTTCAACAGTTTGCTTAATTTTTGTCATAGCGCATTCCTTTTACGA
>JABWCH010000038.1 GCA_013359215.1 Candidatus Brocadiia bacterium
TTTTGATTCCTTACAGAAGGCTTACACTACGCTCTTCTTATCCTTAAGTAGATAACATAATCTATTGTAAGACAAGCTATTAAAACTTAACACGTATGACGATTAAGATTAAGATAATGATAACGAATCGTACTACGATTCTTAATCTTAATCGTTATCTTTATTGTCTAAATGGGGAACTTATTTAATTCCAATTCCTTACACAGATTTTCGAAGCCTTTATCTGCGTAATCTGTGGATTATTTTATAGGCGTTTTTTTGTATGCAATACAACTGGAAACTGCTGTAAAAGAATGAATCTGGGCTATGATTTTTTTTCTACTGACCAATCGGTTAGTATATTGTAAAAAAAATTGACCAAAAGGTCAATAGTTATTTTTTTATTTTACAGGAGCTTGTAATAAGCGTATAAAACTATAGAAAAAAATGATCAATAAATTGGCATTTTAACACGAATAAAATGATCTATTCGTGCTATTCGTCCATTCGCAAAATTCGTGATAAAATACTTTTCTGATGTATCCAGATTAGGAGCTAAATCCATAGGAATTTTGTTCATCATAAACAAAGTCAAGATCTTCTAAGCAGACCTGTTGCTTGGACTATATCTAAAATATCTTTGGGAAAAGCATAGTAAGGGTTAGTTTCCTGATAGTGTATGCCATATTGGTTGCAAAGCAAATGGATTTGGGAAATATGGTTTTGAAAGCGTTGCTGGTACTCAGAAATGAAGGATGGACTGATTTCGGCTTTGAGTATTTTTTGGGATTCTGAGTCTTGGAGGATTTTGCTTCCTTGGGGGATGGGAGGATTTTTTTCTTCTGGGGCGATGATATGGGCTGATATGGCAGAGATTTTTTTGCACTGGCAAAAGGAAAAGAACTCTCTTGTTTTTTCATAATCATACAAGTCGCTTAGAAGAATCGCTTTAGAATTTTTAGAAAGATTCTGGAAGACGCTTTGGAAGGTAAAAGATGTCTGGCATGATAAGGATTCTTTTATATTTTCCAGTTCATAGAGAAGAGGATAGAAATTTTTTTTCCCCTGGTAATAGCAGAGATTGAGGGGATTTTGGGGATATAGAAAAAAGATTACCTTATCGCCAAGGGATAGAAAGAGATAGATAAGGTATGCAGCAATATGCTTTGCCAGAGCTATCTTTTGATAGAAAAACATAGATGCAGAGCAATCCAGGGCAACTACCCAATAGCGCGGGGTTTCGATTGTATACTCTTTTATCACGAGTTCATGGAGTCTTTGGAATACATTCCAGTCTATATGCTTGATGTCATCCCCTGGCGAATAGTTTCTGTATCCATTAAATTCAAATCCCGCTGTCCCCTTTTGTATTGGGATCAGTTTTTTTCGATGAGAAAGGAGTTTTTTGGTGAGGCGCAATAGAAGTTCCAATTGGCCTAAAAATTCTTTATCCGTAAGCTTTTTGTTTATAGAATCTGTAAGGTGATCCATCGGGAAAACCAAAAAATAATTCCCATAAAGAGTAAAATAAAAATAAAAATAGCAACTTGATATAACAAATGATAGTCTGATACATCCCATGAAAAAAGTTCGCTCAACCTGGAATTGTTGCCAGAAGTCTTTTTCAATCGGCTTTCTGTAACTGGCTTTGCAGATAAATCCATTTTCTTTTTTGTCTTTTTTTTCAAAATGGATTCTTTTTTTATTGGCTTTTGTTCTTGCGTAAAGAGAACGCCTTCGAGTGGATTAGGCTCTATAGGCTGCGTGGATAGAATATCCTGTGTGAGCTTGATTTCCTGAAGCGCAGGGGCTATTGTTTGTCTGTGTTTTGCTTTTTTTTCTTCAGGAGGACAGGAAAGATCAATGACTTGCATAAGAGTGTCGCCGATTTGTATTATATCGTCTTTTTCCACCTTATGCTTTTGCACTGGGTTGTCGTTGACAAATGTCCCATTTCGGCTGTGCATATCTTCTAAATAGTAGCAGCCTTCTTCATAAAAGATTTTGGCATGTTGCCGAGAGGCTTTTAGATCTTGCAAAGGGATTTCATTGCTGCTTTGCCTCCCTAGAATGGATGCCTCTCCTAGTTTATATTCAAGCCCTTTGGCAGGGCCAGAGAGAAGAACCAGCTTTGCCATATCATTTACCCGCCTGTGCTTTCCAATCTTCGTAGGAAAATCGAATCTCTAAAGTTTCTTCGGATGTTTTTTCTCGTTGGATTTTTTCCAGCTTTTCCTTTATTTCATGCATATCAGGCTTTATTTTCAAAAGAGATGATCCTATGATATAGGCTTGTTCATAGTCCAGATCAAGCATCTTTTTATGGAATTCCAAGGGCAGCCATCGGATTAGTTTTTTGTAATCTTCCTGTGCTTTTTGCTGGAATGACATCCCTACTGAGCTATATTCATTTTGCTTTTCTAAAATTTGGTATAAAAAATAGCGGCCCATCAGGAATTGCCATACATCAGGATATTCTGAAATCCCCTGGCTGCAAACTTCTGTACCCAGGATAAATTGTCCGCTTTCCGCGCATGCGTTTGCGTAAGAGAGCAAAAGAGCTTTCCGCTGGCTGCCTTTTTTTTGTTCAATGAAAGAGCAAATACGAGGAAACGCGCTTAAATCCGTAAGCTCAGGATAGAATTCCAAAAGGATTTTTCCTGCGGTAGAAACCAGATAGAAAAGATCGGCTTCTTTTTGCGCAATCCACTCCAGATCCCTTTTTCCTGGCTTTCTCTGAAAAATACTCCTGGCTTCTAAACCCATATTGCCCAGGTTTTTTAATGCCTGATAAAATTTTTGCAAGGATAGTAGCTCGGATTTTTCTATATGTTCCATGAGCAGTTTTTGGGAGTTGCTTTCATATTGGTCGCATTGCAGATGTAAACTCCGCAGCTCCTGTGTGTCTAAAGCAGAAGACCCTTTCCACACTTCGATAAGAAAGGAATCCAGTTTTTTCGCATACAATGGCATGCTTTCCATCATGGTTTTATATTCCAGGAAAGCCCTGCTTTTTTCTATGGGAGAACTACAAAGAACCTCTCCTTCGCTTACTAACCTGGCAGAATATTCTTGTAAAAGAGAAGGGATCGAGAATGTTTCCTGAAAAGACTTGGATGGCGTTTTTTGATCTATAAGCCTTAAGGGATTGCTCTCTACAATTTCTAAAATACAAGAAGAGTCTCCATCCCATTCGCCTTTTACCATGATACGGCTTTTTCCAGAGAAAGAGGCATGCTCTATTTTTCCTATGGCATAAGGGTAAAAGATCTTTTTTTGATCTAGCAGGCGGGATGCATTGCCATAGCTTTTTAAAAGAAGAAGGAATCGATTTTTATAAGATTGGACTGGCCCTAAAACAAGGCGCGTTTCTCTTTTGTCTGGACTGATTTTTGTGATTAAAAGCGGAGTCTGGGATGCTACGTCTTCCTGGAATAGCTCTAGTTGTAAAAGATTGTTTCCTAAAAAAACATGGTCAATGGCAACTTCTAATGTTCGATTCTTATTAAAAGAAGCACCTTGTATGGCAGCAATCGAAAATTGCGGATGGAAGACAACCTCTTTTGTTGTATTTTCTATTTTTATTTCTAATAGATTGGCCTGGATATGGTATTTTTTGGATGTGTCCAAAGAAAAAGGGATTTCCATAACAAAAGGATTGCTGTCTATAGCTTTTTCTATGCCTGGCAAACCATTTGTAATCAATTGAAGCCTGAATTCGCTCAGAATAGAGTCTTTTTGTCTTTGTGTTGTGTTTTCTTTAAAGGCTATATGGCCCTGAACAGAAATGGTATGGAAATTTTTCCAATAGGCTTGCTCAATAACAACAGACTGAATCCCTCCTCTTTGTCTGCAAGAGGAAATAGAAAAAAAAACAAGACATACAAAAATCAAGGCAACCCAAAGTTTTTTATTAGAAAGGCTAATAGGAAAAACAGGCTGCTTTTCCTCAACAAAGCATAAGTCCGTTATTTTTTCTTTTTTGCTATTGGCAAGATATACTTTAGAGAATCCTTTTCGCTCTTTTTCATCCTGAAAAGAAAAAATAACATTTCTGGCTTTTTCAGGCTGAACTGTCTTGCTAATGCTCTCTCCTGAATCGCTTACAATAAATATATAAATTTTTTCTTCTGTATTGCCTTCCCAGTCGCATAGTATCTTGATATTTTTTCCTAAGCCTTTGGCTTGCTGTATTTTTGGCATGAAAACTCCATTACATATTCAAATTGCAAGACTTGTATCCTTCTCTAATACGACATTACCAAACCTATTATATATAAGCAATAAACGAATTACCAGCTAAAATTTTTTGAAAAAAAGATAAAATAGTTCGAGCAACAAGCCGAAACCAAAAGGTATGAATCACGAATGAGACGAATATACAAATTACGCGAATAAAATTTTTATAAAAACGATTCGTGCCATTCGACCATTCGTCTTATTCGTGATTTTTCTATTCTTTTTTTAGTATGCTGTTCAAAAAACTGGCATGTTCCAGGTGAATTTGGGCTTTTTCTGTTTGTTTTTGCTCGTTGTATATCCAGGCGCAGGCATGGTGCATATTTTTATAAGAATCAATAACCCTTATTGTTACATTATTCTTATCCGAAAGACAGATATTTTTTGTGCTAAGAGATTTTTCTAAAAGGCATAAAGCATCCTGAAATCTGCCTTCTTCTATTCTTTTCTCTGCGCCTGCTATGGAGTAGTGGTTAGCCAAATACCACTCTGCTTCCCATATTTCTGGTGATGTTTGGGGAATATGGAAAAAAAGCACAGCCATGAAAAAGTAGAGGAGCAGCCTTTTGTATTGCTTTTGCTTTATGCTTTCATAAAAAAACAGCAAAGAATAGGCAGCAAAAGGAAGCAAAAAGAAAATCATAGGCGTTCGGAAGCGGGAAAGGTTATAGAAAATAACCTGAGGCATAAGTGTAATGAAAAAAAGCAAATAAAAGATCCAAAATTTTTTTGCCTGGGGGATTGCAAGAAAAATGCCTGTAAAGCTCAAAAAACCAACTATTGCAAAAGGCAATTGAAGATAAGATAAGACAAAAGAATGCAGAGAATAGTATTGATAGTTGTAGTTATTGTTGGAAATTTCCTGGCGTGTCCAAAAAATCATGGCTTTATGAAAAAGCAGTTTTGCATATTCTATTGGGTTTTGGTGAGTTTGTAAAGTAAGCAAAACCGCAGGGAAAAATTTGCCATTAGATTGGGACATAATCTCTGGAGCATGTTGGCTGATAGAAAAGCCTTTTCCTGGCATAAAGTCGCTTGCATTGGAATTCACAAAGGTAATTGCGCCTACACTGGATATTTCTAAAGGAGGAACACCAAGAGAAAGATTTCTTGCCACCAAAGGGAGAAGAGGCAAAGCAAAACCCAAGAGCATACACACTGCTTGTTTCCAGAAGAATTGAATTCTTTTTTCATAGAACCATGCCACAGCGAGAAATAGGAAAAAAAAGCTTCCTAATGTTGATTTTGTTAAAAAGGCGAGGCCGCAAGCCATCCCCATGAAGCAAAAAATATAGCATTTTTTTTGGGAAAAAGCCATTGTTGCTAACCATACACAAAGAAGGCTGATAAAGCTCATCCAGGCAGGTCTAAGCAAAACGGTTTCATGGAACATGAGAGGGCCATAGAAAACAGATAAAATAGCGCAGAGAAGCCCCAATACAGGGCCAAAATAGAAGCTTGCAATCCCAAAAAAAAGCACATTGCTTAAAGTCCCCAGGAAAAGCTGCCATAAAAAAATCCACTCTATTTCTGTTCCCAAAAAACGATAGAAAAAAGAAATAATATAGGGATAGAGCGGTTCTTGGTGGAAGCGTTTGCCACCATACCAATCTTCCCACATTTTTTTTCCTGTTTCTTGGGTGAATTCGGTTTTCCCTGCCTGTTGTGATGCAGCCAAAGCAATCTTATGATGCCATAAGTGGTAAGGATGCAAGTCTTTTTTTGTTAGAATATCTCCTTGCGCTATATTTCCTGCCCATACATGAAAAAAGTTCATATCGGTTTGAGCGTCTTGGTGCAAAAACAAAGCAGGAGTATTCTGTATTTCCTGATAATAAAAAAATCTAAGCAAAAGAGAAAAAACAACAACCATAGCCAAAACCCACTTTTTCTTTTTTTGCAGCCACAAAGCAAGAAAATCCATAAAAAATCCCTTGATGAAGTTTTCAAAAACAGAGTTCTACTTGACTTATTTTCTTATCGGAATTATAATCAAATCCTAAAGTAATTCCTAGTTATCTTTTTTATAATCTTTTTTAATAACAGCAAGGTGTGCTATGGACGGAATTTTAGAAATTAAAGATTTTAACCGATTTCAACTTGTTCGTAAAATTGCAAGTGGCGGAATGGGAACAGTTTATGAAGCAGTACAATTAGGTGCTGAAGGTTTTAAAAAAACCATGGCTATCAAGACTTTGATCGATGATGCTGCTGTCGATAGAGAGTTTGTCGAAATGTTTATTGGCGAAGCAAAGCTCGTTGCTGACTTAGTTCATGAAAACATTGCCCAGGTATACCAGCTTGGAAAATACCAGAATAGTTTTTATATTGCTATGGAATACATCCATGGCGTTAATTTACAAGAGTTTCATGACCGCCATCTATACAAAAGCCTTACGATTCCAGTAGATTTAGGATGTTTTATCATCAGCCGTGTATGCCGTGCTTTGGCTTACGCTCATGGCAAAAAAGATAAGAATGGACAGCTTCTAGGAATCGTCCATCGTGATGTATCGCCTAAAAATATCATGATTTCGTTTGAAGGAGTTGTCAAACTTACTGATTTTGGTATTGCAAAGGCTCGTAACCTCATGAACAAAGAGGGCGATGTCCTTTATGGAAAAGTGCCTTATATGTCTCCTGAGCAAGCTGCCTTCCAGGAAACCGATGCTCGATCCGATATTTTCTCTTTGGGAATATGCTTCTATGAGCTGCTTACAGGCGACATGCTCTTTGGTGATGAAGAAACAATTATCACCATGCATAAAATAACAAAAGAAGATGTACCCCCTATACGCAAAAAACGTCCTGATGTACCACAGAAAGTTGAAGAAATCCTGCAAAAGGCATTATATAGAGATAAAAATCTTCGCTATCAAAAGGCACAGGATATGATTTTCGATTTAGAGCATTTTATGTATGACAGAGGTTATGGGCCTACGAATCTGAGATTGCAAGAATATTTAAAGCAAATGTTTCCAGAAAAAGTACGCTATTAGAAAAGGAATAGATTTATGATTCGATTTTTAGTACTCCTTTTAGTCTCTTTGTTCGTGGCTTGCTATGCACAAAATACTATGGAACAAGAAATTTCTGCTTTGTTAAACCAGATGACATTGGAAGAAAAGATCGGGCAACTGAATCTTTGTACAGGAGATTTTGGAGAGCAAGGGCCATTCCTTAGGGATGAGTATAAAGCATGGATTGCTGAAGGCAAAATCGGTGCTTTTCTGAATGCCTTTACTGCTGATTTCACCTACAATCTCCAGAAAATGGCAGTAGAAAAAAGCCGTCTGAAAATTCCTCTATTGTTTGGTTTTGATGTGATCCACGGATTTCGTACCATCTTCCCACTTCCTTTGGGAGAGGCTGCTAGCTGGGATCTCAAGGCAATAGAAAAATCAGCTCGAATCTCTGCTATCGAAGCTACTGCTGCTGGTTTGCACTGGACTTTTGCTCCCATGGTGGACATTGCTCGTGATCCCAGATGGGGACGAATTGCAGAAGGCGCAGGAGAAGACACATACCTTGGTTGCTTGATTGCCAAGGCAAGAGTTCGAGGATTCCAGGGAAATGATCTTGCTGCCCATGATACCATGCTGGCATGCGCAAAGCATTTTGCGGCTTATGGCGCAGCGCAGGCAGGACGAGACTATAATATCGCCGATATTTCTGATAGAACTCTTTGGGAAACATACCTTCCTCCTTTCAAGGCTTCTGTGGATGCTGGCGTAGAGACATTTATGACTGCATTCAATGAAATCAACGGAGTGCCTTGTACATCCAGTTCTTATTTGTTTACAGAGCTATTGCGCAATCAATGGGGCTTCCAGGGATTTGTGGTATCAGATTATACCGCAATCAACGAGCTGATTCCTCATGGAGTTGCTGCCAATGGAAAAGACGCTGCCCGTCTTGCTTTAAAAGCGGGTGTAGACATGGATATGCAAGGTCACCTTTTCATTAAGGAACTTAGCATTCTCTTGAACGAAGGCAAAATTGACATCAAAGACATAGACGAAGCAGTAAAAAGAATCTTACGTCTGAAATACCGCTTAGGTCTTTTCCAAAACCCATACGCTTATAGCAATGTCCAAAGAGAAAAAGAAAAAACCATGACCAAAGAACATCTGGAAGTGGCTTTGGACGTAGCCAAAAAGAGCATTGTGCTTCTCAAAAATGAAAATGTCCTTCCTTTATCCAAAGAAATCAAAACCCTGGCAGTTTTAGGCCCCCTGGCAGACAGCCAGAAAGATCTTCTAGGATGCTGGTGTGGTGCTGGCGATTACAACCACGTAGTCAGTCTTCTGAAAGGAATCCAATCTAAAGTATCCGCAGATACAAAGATTTTGCACGCTAAAGGATGCAACATATTGGATGCTGATGAAGCTGAACAGAAAAAAGCTTTGGAAATGGCTGCCCAGGCAGATGCCATTATTGTTGCCCTAGGTGAAGAAGCGGGAATGAGTGGCGAAGCAGCAAGCCGTTCTTCTATTTCCATTCCAGGTAAGCAAGAAGAATTCCTCAAAGAGCTCGTGAAAACCAATAAACCCGTTGTTTTGGTTCTTATGAGTGGCCGTCCCCTGGCTATACCTTGGCCAGCCCAAAACGTGCCTGCTATTTTGCAATGTTTCTTCTTGGGAACACAAGGCGGAAATGCAATGGCTGAAGTCCTTTTTGGTGATTACAATCCTTCTGGAAAGCTTCCTGTTACTTTCCCCCGATCTTTAGGGCAAGTTCCTATCTATTACAATTATAAAAATACAGGCCGTCCCGTAAGCCCTGACAAATATACATCCAAATACTTAGATGTAGAAAATAGTCCATTATATCCTTTTGGCTTTGGGCTTAGCTATACTAAATACCAGTATTCTCCCTTAAGGCTGGAAAAAAGCTACCTCAAAAAAGGCGAAAGTCTGAAGATTACAGTAGCCGTAAAAAATGTAGGACACAGAGAAGGCGAAGAAACCGTACAGCTTTATTTGAGAGACAATGTTGCCAGCATCACCCGCCCTGTAAAAGAACTCAAGGGTTTTGAAAAGATTTTGCTGCAAAGTGGCGAATCCAGGGAAGTTTCTTTTTTCCTGACACCAGAAGATATGTCTTTTTATGATAAAAATATGAAACTTACCATAGAAGCAGGAACTTTTACTGTGATGGTCGGCGGCGACTCCGAAAATCTCATGAAAGCAGAATTTGAAGTAGTAGACTAACGATTCTGTTAACTTTTGGATGCAAGCCATTACCCTGAAAGGGTTTTATATACTAGCCCAGGGCATTGCCCTGGGTAAAAGTTAGATCCATGAAAAAAATATTTTCTTTGTACAATCGCCTTTTTTATTTTTATTTATTCTTTTCTTTTTTTGCTTCTGGGATGGCACAGAGCTGGCAGGAAAGCTCTGCACCCTGTAGAATCAAGATAAAAAAAAGCTCTGGCCCATGGCCTTGCCATGTGGGGTATGTGGAAATTTATCCAGGTTTTGAAGATACAAAAGGCTTTCGGCTTTACAGAAACAACGCTACAGAAGTTGCCTACAAGATACTTTGGTCAAAAAAAGGAGAGCCGATTAAAATTCTTTTCGACTGCTCCAGCAAAGACAAAGAATACTACCTTTATTGTATGCCAAAGGCAACGCCAGGCAGGGCGGGATGGGAGCCAAAAGCAGGGCTTTTCCTTTGGACAAAGAAACGGCCTGAAGGTGCGGTAGACAACCTGGCGCAGGTGAAAGAACTCTGGCAACGATCTGAAGAAACATTCGGCGCAAGTAGAGTTCCTATGGTATTTCATGGAGTGCATCTCCATGGTGATTCCTTGAATTTTCTTTCCTATTATCTAGGGTATTTGGAAATTCCCAAAGAAGGAACATATTCTTTTGCCACTGTTTCGGACGATGCTTCTTTTTTGCTCATCAATGGCAAAGAAGTGGCTGCTTGGCCTGGCTGGCATGGCCCTCACCAAGGGCTTCACGGAGAATACAGTGGAGACATTTCTCTCGCTTCGGGTATCCACAAATTAGAATACTATCATGTCCAAGGTTTAGGCGGGACAACGGCTGTAGCTGCCTGGAGACAACCTTCTGAGAAAAGATGGCGGCTCATCCAGCCACAATCTTTTTTGCCTGTTGCTTCTTTTACCTGCGCTTTTGCTGAAACCGCTGTTGGAAAAAAGCAAAAGACCTTCTTTGCATGGCAAACCACAAGGCATCTCATGGCTGAGAAGAATATTGCTCTTGTGGAAATGCTTTTCCAAATCCCAGATCCCATTCCACAGCACCGCTATGTATGGACAATAGACGATGGCTCTAAAAAAGAAGGGGAAAAAATATCTCATGTTTTTCTTCGCCCTGCCATGAGGATGATCCAGCTTGAAGTTTGGCAAGGTAGCCAAAAACTAGACAGCGTATGGCAGAAAATCCATGTCCAGCCTAAATGGGAGCAGATCAATCTATGGGATGACCATGTTTTCTTGGATTATACCAAGCAAATCTTAGAGCAAAATCTCATGAAAATTCCGATGGAGGACTTCCTCTATTTAATCCAGTTTGCCTGCTCTGTGAAAGCCATAAAGTGGCTAGATACTCTAAGTGCTACAAGCCTTTTGCGTGCTAAAGAATACAAAAAAGAACATGCTGATACACTATACGCTCTAGCCTTAGCCTGCCAGGAAGCAGCAATTTCCCAAATACATAATACCAAACAAATCTTGGAGTTGATCCTTGCCTTACCAGCAGAGGAAAGACTTTCCCATCAAGCTAGATTGCATTTAGGAGATTTTTTATATTTTATAGAAGGAAAAGCCCAGGATGCTCATAAGATAATACAAGGCATTTCGCCTTCCTATCTATCTTTGGAAGAGAGGGGAAAGCTCAAAATTTTACAAGCAGAAATCCTTTTTGCAGAAAATCAAGTAGAAAAAGCAAAGGAAACTCTATTTTCCTTTTTCACACCACCAACATCCTCTTCTTTTTCCTTACAAAGGGCTGGCATTTTAGAGAAAGCCAGGCTTTTGCTAATACAAAAAAAGATTCAAGATGCCAGCGAAATTTTGAAAGAATGGCAAGACAAAAATCCAACAGAAAGACTCTATCCTGATACTCTGTTTGTTGATCTGAAAGTTGCTCTCGCAAACCAGGAATACGCCAGGGCTTTGCTTTTATGCCAAAAACTATCGCAATTGGTTTCCCTAGATAAAGAGCGTGCTTGGGTACTATACTATCTGATGGAAACGCATAAAAAAGCAGGAAACCTTAAAGAATCCCAGGAAGCAATGCAAAAGCTACTGAAAGATTTCCGATACACTGAACCCGCTGCCATGGCAAAAGAAAAAAACTCTTAAATTGCAATGTAGATACTCTGTGTAAATCTGTACAGAATAAAATTTCTTGATTCTTGGATGCTTATATGGTATTTTAAATCTTTATCCTACAGAAAGGCAGGATATTTTGTGTTGTTCCTCCAGGCTATCATGAATTTTATGATAAAAATGGATAGAACCGCCAAAAAAAACAATTTGCAAGAACATGCGTTTATCTTATAGGAGATTCCCGATTATGGTCCAGTCTTTTTTGAAAATAGCATTTCTTTGTTCCCTTATTTTTGCTGTAAGCTTACAAGCCCAAAATGATTATGAAATGACAGACGATAGTGTTTATTTTGCTTCTCCTTCTCATGCTGTCGTAGAAGAAAAAACAAGTTTTGATATTATTCCCTATCAATGGAGTCTTCGTTTTGGAGGCGGATATGCTCTTTCTTTGTTGGATTTTGACTTTGAAAGAGAGGGAATCCTGGAAGGAATTACTGCTCAAATATTAGATAAAGAAGAAAGCACAGGATTCAATTTTTCGATGAGCGTGGAAGCCAAGTTCGGTCTTCCTAAACCCTTGGAAAACCTGGCAGTTGGCCTTGCAATCAGCTACAATTTTACTTCTGTGAATGAGCTGGATATGGACATCCAGGGTGCTACTTTGGTGAAAGTATCAGAAGATGATCTGGCAAAGTTCCATGTTGTTTCTTTTATTGCTTTTATAGAATATCGTTATCCATTCCAGGTAGGAAAATCCTGGGTTAGCCCTTATGCAAGGGCAGGTGTTGGCGTGAATGCCAATATGAATACAAGGCGTGATCTTTTGCATGTACAAGATGCCAGTTTTGCCATGATGTTTGCCGTTGGTGTCGAGTATCACGTTTCTTCCAAAATGAGCCTATTTTTTGAGCCTCGATTCCATTATAACAGAGCGGATTTTGTTTTCCATCCCTTTGACGGCGGTGGAAAATTCAGAGGTACAGTAGACCTTTCCAATATTGCCTTTCTGCTAGGTGTAAATTTCTATTTTGGAACAGGAGAGAGCCTGTAACAGGAGGAGGAATAGTATGAAAATGTTGCTGTTTTTATTCTTTGTTTTGCTTTTTTCTCAGAATATTTTTTCCCAGGATGCGCGGGAAGTTGATGCCATGTTGGCATTCAAGCACAGGGAAAGCAATATATTGCTTCGCTTTAAGGAAAATACGCCTGTAGAAACCAAGGAAATGATCTTCCAAAAATTGGGAGCAGTTTCTTCCAAGGAATACCAGGTCGTTGCTGATCTGTACCTTGTAACTTTGCCTGCCAGGGCGGATTTAAAAGAATCTTTGCTATGGCTAAGAGAGAATGAAGAAGTTCTTTACTCTGAGCCGAATTATATACGAAAACTCCACAAAGAACCCAATGATACCCTTTACCAGGAACTTTGGGGAATGAAAAAGATCAAAGCTCCTTCTTCCTGGGACATCAGCACCCAAAGTGATATGATTGTAGGCGTGATTGATTCAGGGATCGTCTATGACCATGAAGATCTCGCAGGCAATATTTGGGTAAATACCGATGAGCTGAATGGCATAGCAGGACAAGACGATGATGGTAATGGTTATGTAGACGATATTTATGGATATGATTTTGCCAATGGTGATAGCAATCCAACAGACGATGATTCTTATCATGGTACTCATATAGCAGGTATCATCGGTGCGTTAGGAAACAACAATAAGGGCGTGGCTGGCGTTTGCTGGTCTGTAAAAATCATGGCATTAAAAACCCATGTAAATAACGAGGGAACAGTCGCCCACATTATCGATGCCATCCAATATGCAGTGAAAAAAGGTGCTAGAGTTCTTAACATGAGCTATGGTCAGAATTCTTTTTCTCAATCAGAAAAAGATGCCATCAAAGAAGTCAACAAAAAGAGTGTCGCTTGCATAGCATCCGCAGGAAACGAATCCAGCGACAATGATATAACTCCTGTTTATCCAGCATCCTATAGTTTAGTCAATCTTATTGCTGTAGCTGCATCCGATGAAACAGACAAGCTGGCCTATTTCTCTAACTTTGGAGCAAAAAGCGTACACCTTCTAGCCCCTGGCGAAGGTATTTTCAGCACAATTGGCGGTGGTTATGAAGCAAAAAATGGAACTTCTATGGCTGCTCCTCATGTGACAGGAAGCGTTGCTCTTTTGTACCATCGTTTTCCTAGATTGACTCCAGAGCAAATTTTGGGAAAAATCCTCCGAAATGTTACAAAATTAGAAAACGGAAGACAAAATACTATCAGCAATGGTCAAATCAACCTCCTCAATGCCATGAACGATGATGAAGAAGTTACAGACGATTACAAAAGCGGCGGCGGTGGAAGCGGTTGCTCTTCATCTCATAATAGCAACAGCATAAATGTATACAATATTATCCCTTATGCTATTTTGCTTTTCTTGTTCCTCTGGAAAAAAAGATAATTTTATCCAGGCATTGCAATCTTGCACAGGTATGTATTCTTTATATTTTTTGTGCCTATTTTTTATAATTTAGCATTGTAAAATTGCAAATTCATTTTTATCTGTTTTATTCTTAGCTATTCTTTATCAATTTGTTATAAAAATATGCATTTTTTAAGAGGATGAAAAGATGAAAAATTACTTTTTTATTCTATCTCTTATCATCTTTGCGAGTTTTTTATATAGTGGGCCATTAGAACTAGCCTTTTTCCTGGGTATGGCGGATGGATCTGGTGCTTCTGATGGTGTTACTGTGCAATTTTTTGTAGAGAAATCAGGACAATCGACAAAAGTTTTCGAACAGCATTGGAGTCAGCAAGTCTGGTCACAAGAGTTTATTGTGAATTTAGATGCTTGGGTAGGGCAGGATTTTGTAGTCAACATTACAACATCTCCTGGCCCTAGCAGAAGCACACACTATGACTGGATCATCATTGGTGATGCTAAAGTCAGGAAGGACAGCCAGCTTGTATATAGTTTTGCCAACGCTATCAGTACAGGCCAGTTTACAGGAAGCTACACATTGGATAGTACAGGCCAAACCTATTCTGGCTATCAATATGGCGCAAATTGTGTGATTCAGAACACCACAGTTGGGGGCATCACTAAAGTAAATTCCTTTATGCAGCATCCCCCATGGCAAAATGGAAATGTTGGTAACACTATATCTCGCTATAATGTCCAGACCAGCCACATACCAGAAACCAGCACAATGATTATGCTGGTTTTAGGACTTGGAATGGTCATGCTAAACAGCAAGAAGTTTTTGCTTCTTCCATAGCTGAAATAGCGAAGAGAACAGGATACATTTCTTCAAAATACCAAAGCTGAGAAAAGTAAAGACCAATAGGAGAAGGCTCAAAGCTTTCTCCTTGTTTTGTTTTCTCTATTAGATATTCTAAGCCTCTATGCAAAGAATCCTGGTATTTGGCTTTTGCTGTAGAAAGTGCTTTTATGGCAAGAGATGTTTCTTCTATAGAGGATTTTATTCCCTGGCCTCCTCCCCAACCTCCGTCCTCATTTTGAACAGAAGCAAGCCATTCGCATCCTTTTATCCATAAAGTATGTGCCTTGTCTGATTCTAAAGATGCCAGGGCATATACCACTTTCGATGTTCCATAAACAGGATTTTGTGTATCTGCCGCCAATGCATTTCCAAACCACAGCGGAAACCATGATCCCTCGGCATTTTGATTCTTTTGCAAATAGGAAATGGCTTTGGACAGGGAACGATTCATGGCCTTTTGTAAATGTCCAGGCATGTCTTTTTTCCATGCCAGGAACGCAGACATGGCGTGGGCTGTAATATCAGGGCAGCTTTTATCAAAAGGAAGTTTGCTCCAGCCTTTGCAAAAGGTAGGCATCCCTCCATCTCTATTTTGCAACATTAATAGCCATTGGATTCCTTTTTGAATAGCCATAATCACTTCTTGTCTTTCTTCTACCAAAGAATGCAGAGCCAGCAAAGCACCTGACGTGTCATCTCCATCGGGCAGTCTTCCTGGCAGGTCTGTCCAGCCCCATCCACCTGGAGGCGATTGGGTAAAGGGATGTTTCTCTTGAAACTGCTGGTTTAAAAGCCAGGATTTTAAAGATTCTTTTTGGTGAGGGGGAATGTCTTTTTGGGGCAATGCTTGCAATGCCAGGGAAGTGATCCATGTGTTCAGGTTGCTATCAATCGCCCAGCTACCATCTTTTCTTGCTCTGGAAACCAGAAAAGCCACTGCTTGTTTTACAACATAGCTATTTTTTTCTCCTGCCTTAATCAAAGACATGCAGACAAAGGCTGTCAGGGGAATGGCTTCTAAAAAGCCTCCGCTTGGTGGCTGTAGCTTTTCTAAAAGCTTTAAGACTTTTTTTTCGACCACACATCGGACGAATCGCAGGATTTTGTTGGGAGTAGGATGGAGACGATGGCGGACAAGGCCAATAGCAACCAGGGCTGGAATTGCATAGCTGACAACCTGCAATCCCAGAAGGCGGAAAAGCTTTGCTGGAAAAGCGGCTAGCTCAAAGGGAAGTTGGGGAATCTGATGCCATAGCTCTTGTTTTTCTCCTAGAGAACCACTTAGCATACAGCAGGTCAGAATAGGTGCGGAAAAGGTACGGTCTTTTCCATAAAATTCTAAAACATGAGAAACGATATTTTGTGGATCCAGGCTGCCTATCCTGGTTTTTAGCCATAAAGTAGCCCGATCATGCTTTTTCTTTTGGATAGCAAAGAAAACAGACCAGACAAGGAGAGTTGTGCTTAAATTGCTTGGGCTTTTTATTGTATCGCCCCATCCTCCTTCTGGATTTTCATTCTCCGTGAGCCAGGATAGTCCTTTTTGGATTATGCTTTGATAGGATAGGGGGTCTTCTAGCCATAGGCTATAAACAGCAAGGCATGTTGAAAGCGCACTAGAAGAAAGCTGTCCCTGGTAAAACCCCTTTTCTGAGAATTGCTTTTGTAGTTTTTCTTTTGCTTTAGAGAGTATTGTATCGAACAAAGGGTTCATAGATGTTTCAATAGGATAGAAAGAGAGAATGGTAGTGCATGGTTTGGCAGGCCAAGCCACTCACTACCATAGATATACAAAAATTTGCGGTTAACCGTTAAAGCTGTAATAATGGAATTGTAGGGAATTATAGACTTGTTTGCTCCAGAGCGTCCATTCATGTGGGCCTTCATCTAAAGAAAATTCGCAGTAGAATCCAAGGCTTTTCAAAAATTCGGCAAAATGGCGGCTTTCCTGGATAAACTCTGGTTCGTCTGTTCCTGCTGCAATGCGGAATCTCATTCCCAGGGTTTTTAGATAGTCTTTTTTCTCTAAGATATTGTTATACATTTCTTCACTGTATCCACCGCTCAAGGAACTTACAGAGCTGAAAAGTTCAGGGAAGGTTAATCCTAAACGCAAAGCCCAGCTTGCTCCAAGAGACAGCCCTTCGATTCCTCTATGTTTGCGGTGGGAAATTGTGCGGAATTCATGGTCGATGTGTCCGACCAGATCATAGGCAAGATAGCCTGTGAAAAGCTGTGCCATGTGGAATTCCAGAGCAGCCTGGTCTTTATCGGGCATTACTACGATCATTTCGCCAATCTTTCCTTCGGCGATTAAAGTATCCAGATGATGGTGTACTAAACCTTTATCGCACCAAGTTCGTTCATAGTCCATTAAGCCTGGCAAGAGGTAAAGGGAGGAATAGCGACGGTTTTTATCCTGGTGGTAGCTAGGAGGGAGATAAATACAATATCTCTTCTCCTGATGAAGGTTGGGAGAATAGAAAGATAAATGTAAAACTTGTGATACCATAAAAGACTCCTTTTACGCTTTTTGATAGGAAAAACACAATTAGATATAAGCTGACTTAAGATTTTTATTTGGGGGAAAATTTTTACAAAAATTTCCCCCAAGGCCCCTTTAAAAACTTTTACTGATAATTTTATTCTGTATTTTTAACCGAATATAAAGAAAATAGTTATGATATTTTATACTCTATAAAGCTTATTTTATAATAGATATCGTCTATAAAAAAATCTGCCCTTAGCTTGTGCAGGCTAAGCAGTGCTATGTTAATAGCATCTGCTTGAGTCTGCGGAAGTAAATGGGGAACTTATTTAATTCTCGTTTCTTGTTTCTTCTGTTTCCTTAGCTATGCCGATTCCAAAGCCTGCATAAAAAGCAGCGATTAAAGGGTTTAGAATATTGAAAAGGCAATAGGGCAAATAAGTAAGGGTGGAAACGCCTAAAACACCACTATGGTAAGCACCGCAGGAGTTCCAGGGAATCAAAACAGAAGTGATAGTTCCTGAATCTTCCAGGGCGCGGGAGAGATTCTTGGGATGCAATTTATAATGGCTATATGCTACTTTAAACATTCTGCCTGGTAAAACAATCGCGATATATTGATCGCACGCAATCATATTCATGACAAAACAGCTCGCCAGTGTAGCACCGATCAGGCTTCCTGCGCCTTTCACTATGGTCAGAATTTTTCCTGCAATCATCTGTAGCATACCAGTGCCTTCCATAGCACCACCAAATGTCATAGCCATAAAAATCAGCCATACTGTTTTGAGCATGCTTGCCATACCGCCTCGGTTGAAAAGGCTATTGATTATTTTGTCTCCAGATTCAAACTGGAAACCATTGTAAGCAACCTGCATAATCTGCATATAGATAACTTCCAGGGAAAGCTCGGTTTGGGCTATCTTTTTAAGAAGCTCTTGCTGGAAGAGTACGGCAACGACTACGCCCAGGAAAAAACCAATCAAAAGAGCAGGAACAGCAGGCATTTTTTTTAACACAAGGATAACGACAACAGCAGGTACGATAAAAAGTCCAATGTGTATTGTAAACATGCTTTCCATTGTTGTTAAGAAGTTCGATATGTCTATAGCTTGAGCAGTCTGGTTCTGGAAAACGCCTAAAACAGTGAAGCCAACCAAGGCAAGGCCAATCGAAGGTATGGTAGTTTGCATCATATTCTTGACATGGGTAAACACGTCTGTTCCTGCCATAGCAGGGGCAAGGTTGGTTGTGTCAGAAAGAGGGGACATTTTATCTCCAAAATAGGCACCAGATAATATAGCACCCGCTATCATTCCATCAGGAATGCCTAATGCTTTTCCTATTCCCATGAGGGCTATTCCCACAGTACCAGAAGTAGACCAGCTACTGCCTGTAGCCGTTGATACAATCATGCAAATCAAGCAGGCAGCGGGCAAAAATATGTTAGGGTTTAAAATCTTTAGGCCATAATAGATCATGGTTGGGACTACACCGCTTAAAATCCATATCCCGATGATTGCGCCCACAATAAACAAAATCAAACATGCCTGCAAAGACATAGTAATGGAACGTACGATTTGCTGCTCTATCTTTTCGTATTTGATTTTATACACTACAATCCCTATCCCAATGGACACAAAAGCAGCAAATAGTAAAGCAAGCTGGTTTGACCCTGAAATGGTGTCGTCTTTAAATACTTTGATGTTACAAATCAGGAGTATTAATAAGACAGCAACAGGTACTAATGCTGTAAAAAAATCAGGCTTTTTGTAAAGACCTATTGCAAACCCTAAAGATACTAAATTCACGACAAGCAAAGCAGACTTCCTTGTTTCCTGGAAGTATTGTATATTAAAAATGATAAGAAAAAGCATGATAAAGGCAAGAAGAATATAAACAAACAAATAGCTTCGATTATTTTTTTCTGACATTTTTTCCCCTTTTTATGCTAAATTTTACACAAGCATATATGGTCGTGAAGTATATAAAAATTATTTTAACAAAGAAATAAAGCAAGTCAACACATTATTCCAAGTACCTTGGATAATCGCTCTTGGAAATCCTCTATTTGTATTGGGTTGGTCTATTTTTCTTTTTTATAAAATTTTATATGCGGATCGGTCGCTTCCGATAAAACCCGCTTGCTGCTAATCTGTTTTCCTTGGTTCTTCAAAAAGGAATTGGGATTGCTGTGTTTTCCATACATCGATACTGGATGGCTTCACAAATATGCTCAGGCTGGATGCTCTGGAATTCTTCCAGATCAGCAATGGTTCTTGCCATTCTTAAGATTTTATGGTAGGCTCTTGCAGAAAAGCCTCGCTTATTCATTGCCTGATAGAGAAGGCTCTCTCCTTCTTTATTGCAAGAGCAATATTCTCGAATCAAATCAGGATACATCTGGCTGTTGGTTTCCAGGCTATATTTAGAAAGGCGTTTTTTTTGTATTGCGCGTGTTCTTAAAACAAGATTGTGCATTGTTTTGGAATCCATTCCTTTTGGTTCAGAAACAAGATCCTGGTAGGCAATGCGGCTGAATTGAACCTGGATGTCGAATCGATCCAGAAGTGGCCCTGAAATTTTTCTACGATAGCGGTCTATGCTACGCCAATCACAATGGCAGGCATGAAGGGAATCGCCCTGGTATCCACAAGGGCAAGGATTCATGGCTGCCAGAAGCAAAAAATGGGCAGGATAGGTTATGCTTTCTTTGGCGCGAGATATTACGATATAACCACTTTCTATGGGTTGCCGTAGCACCTCAAGAGCCGTGCGGTTGAATTCTGGAAGCTCGTCCAAAAACAAAACACCGTTGTGTGCCAGGCTTAGCTCCCCAGGCTTGGGATTGCTTCCGCCTCCTGCCATTCCTGCATTGCTTATGGTGTGGTGTGGTGAACGAAAGGGTGGGGCAAAGAGGATGCTTTTCCCTGCTGATAGCAGGCCACTAATGCTATATATTCTTGTGGTTTCCATCGCCTTTTCCATTTCCAGCCTGGGTAGTATTGTGGTTATCCTTCTTGCGATCATGGTTTTTCCTGAGCCTGGAGATCCTACCATCAAGCAATGATGCCCACCGCAAGCGGCTATTAGCATTGCCCTTTTGCTATATTCCTGCCCTACTACCTCTTTGTAGTCTATAGGAATTCCCGAAGATTCCTCGCTTTCTTCGCATATAAAAGGCTTTCTTTTCTCTTTTTCTGTTAACATTTGTACTGCATCTGATAAATTTTTTACAGGATATACCTCAAGAAGACCAGGAAGCGAAGCCTCATGGGCATTTTCCTGAGGAATTACAATTCTTTTGATCCCTGCATTGTGAGCTACGTCAATCATAGAAAGCATGCCATGAACAGGGCGCAAAGAGCCATCCAGTGCAAGCTCGCCCGCAAAAGCTGTATTTTCGATACTTTCCGAAGGTATCTGGCCGCTTGCTGCCAAAAGACCTATGGTAAGGGGTAAATCATATAAAGGCCCTTGCTTTTTTATATCAGCAGGGGCTAAGTTGATGATAATCCTTTGATAAGGGAAATAATACCCCGAATTTCTCATAGCAGTTTTAACACGATGCTGCGACTCTCGTATCGCAGTGTCAGGAAGCCCTACAATTAAAAATTTAGGCGTTTTAAAGGTTATGTCAATTTCCACCTGGATTAAAATTCCTTCAATTCCCTTTAAAGCAAAAGAGGGTATTCTTGTAAACATTTTTTTCCTTTCTACTTTGACAGTATTAAATTTTCCATATCGTGTTTTGGTCAAAATGTTGTTGAGCATATTTCAAGAGATGCTATCTCAGACAAAAAGGTATTAATCACGAATAAGACGAATATACAAAGTACGCGAATGAAATTTCTATAAAAACTATTCGTGGCATTCGACCATTCGTCTTATTCGTGATAAAAATTTTTGCTTTTTCTACAAAGGAGTTACTCTTTAACTTATTCTATGCATACCCTGGACAAAATAAGGCACTTGGGAAAAAAAAATTTGATTATTTCTGGCTGTGTTTTAAAAATAGCAGAATTTGATTGACAAAATCGCTTGGAAATTCTTTAATGATCTATGGTTTATTTGGGAGAGATTACACTCAAAAGAAGTGTTGGTATATAGCTTTTTGTTGCACAATGTTTTTTGGATAAAATGGCATCTTGCCAGATGATATAGGTTTACTGGAGGAGCAAAAAATAGATGAAAAAAAATATTTCGAAAAGCATTTTTATTGCCTTTTTGGCAATTTTCTTTTGTTTGACGAGCTGTACTCAAAGCACGAAAGAAAGAGCTTTGGTTATAGAAACTCCTGCTGAGCCAAAAGTAGGCCCAACCAATGAGAAATACAATGAATATTTGCTTTTGATGAATGAGCAGCAAAGATCTGCCTTTTTCAAATGCCAGAATGATGGAGAGCGAGAGCGTTTTTTGCAATCGGAAAGCTTAGACCATCAGAAATATTTAAAGCAAAATTTAAAAAAGGGAATGGCATCAGAAAAAGTTTTAGAAATTTTAGGCAACCCTGTAATGAAAGAAGTGAATATGAGCCTTGCAGGAAAAGAAAGCAGATGGACATATTCTCAATTTAATGGCTATCGTAGTGTCCAGTACCATGTTATCTTTATCAATAACAAGCTCAAAGAATGGACACAAATCTTACCTGAATAAAAATGCAATGAAAGCAAACCCAAGGAATCGGAAAGAAAAAGCATATACTTTGGAAAATAAACAATATCTGGAGTATATCGAAAATATTATCGAGAGTCTGGACGAAAGCATCGTTGTTTTCGACAGCCAGGGCAAGATCGTTCTTTGCAACCTTAAAATGCGCGAAAAAAATACAGAAAATAAAGATTTGCCTGTTTCTTTTCGAGAGCTTTTTCCATGCTTTTGGGAAGAATATCGTGGAAAAATTTGGGGAGAAATCTTTATGCAGGATGTTTTAGGAAAGGGGGAAAAGCGAATTTTGCCTCGCTTTCCCCTGGGAACATCAGAGCATAGAATACGCTATTTCGACCTCAAGGGGATTCCTATCCAAAAACAAGGGAAAATACTAGGCGCGATTCTTATCTTGAGTGATGTTACGGAGAATATCAATTTGCAAGAGCGGCTCATTCGCCAGGCTCGCACAAGCTCTCTGGCAAATCTAGGGGCAAGCATAGCTCATGAGATTCGCAATCCTCTAAATTCTATTTCCTTGCATATTCAGCTAGTCAAAGAATGGCTGCAAAATCCTGCTGAGTCTTCTCATGAAGAAATGGTAGAAAGTCTGGACAATGTCCTTTATGAAATCAATCGAATGAACGAATTGATTCGCTATTTCCTTCGTTTTTCCAGACCACCTGAGCCACAGTTTGATTCGCAAGATCCCAATCTTGCTGTCAGGCAGGCAATTCGGCTTTTAGAGGAAGACGCAAGGCATGCTGATGTGGAAATTCTATTGCAACTTCAGCCCTTACCCGAAATCATGATCGACCGAAATCAGATCGCCCAAGCAGTTTATAATATTGCTCTTAATGCTGTCCAAGCCTTGAAGCTCCAGGGGGGCGGGAAGTTAGAGATCAATACACTCAAAAGAAAAGAATATGTTTTGATCGAAATTAAGGACAATGGGCCTGGGCTTTCCCCCCAGGCAAGAGAAAAGCTTTTTGAGCTTTTTTTTACCACAAAAGAAGATGGTAGTGGACTAGGGCTTCCCATCTCCAACCAAATTGTAGAGCGTCATGATGGAAAGATTGTGGCGGAAAACAACCTGGACAGAGGTGCTTGCTTTAGCATTTATCTCCCCATCCCTGCGTTAAGACCAGATGCTAGTTTTTGAAATTATAGCATCATTCTAATTTTTTTTAAGGAGCTGAAAAATATGAAATTTTTATTATTTTTAGGAATTTTACTTTGCTTTTGTTGCATAGGAAATGCTGAATGGGTTACAGTTTTTGATCATCCTCATGCAGATAACACCACAATTACGTATAGCATTCCTAGCAATATCTTAAACACAGCTTTTACCCAGTTACGCTATTATAGTCTTGATGGGCGCACAGCCGTTTTAAACGCATATCTTTCTAATAGCACATTGCAAGACCATATCAACCAAAGTTGGCTATACACTGGCTTTGAATCGGATTATTATAAAAGATTGAGCGTGGACGCAGGAACTCATACAAGCTCTGTTTTTATTGCCAATGACCATGATATTCGCGAAGGCGGTACACAGACTGCCCGTCCAGGAACTCCCTTTGGATTGATAACTTTAGGCTATAGCAATAGCTCTTCTTTTATTGATGGAGGATCAGCTACATACTATTCGGGTTTCGGCGGAATGATTTACCGCCTCGACATCAACACTGTTTCTGTCCCTGAAGTTTCCAGCCTTATTCTTCTGT
The DNA here is from genome assembly GCA_013359215.1 of Candidatus Brocadiia bacterium. Lineage (GTDB taxonomy): Bacteria > Planctomycetota > Uabimicrobiia > Uabimicrobiales > JABWCH01 > JABWCH01. Next base: position 23,669 of record JABWCH010000038.1, read on the forward strand.
GTCTTGTTTTTGCATCAATAGGATTCAAGAAATATTGCATCTAGTCGATACATGCCTTGCAGGTTTTAGCCATGGGGAAATTATATATAGCTTTGCTATTCCAAAAACTCCATAGCTAAAACCTGCTTCACCTGCAAATACTCCGTCATTCTTTTAAGAAGCTACAAATGAAATTTCTTTTAGACTTTTTCTTATCTTCTCGTAAGGGCTTATGTGCTTTTTTATTTTTGGGGGTTTTGCTGGTTGTTCTTACAAGAATGCCACAATGGACTAGCCCCCATCTGGATTTGGACGGCGATGAGGCTATTTTAGGATTGATGGCAAAGCATGTTTATGAAGGAAAAGCATTTCCTCTGTTTTTTTATGGTCAAAACTATGGCTTGAGTTTTATAGAAACTCTGGCTGCTGCTTCCTTTTTTTTCTGCTTTGGCGTTTCTACTATCTCTTTAAAAGCATCTATGCTCTTTCTGTGGTGTTTGGGATGGATATTTTTTGTTTTGGCTTTGGATATTTTTAGCAATCGTAAATATGCTTTTTTCCTAAGCCTATTTTTGATCTTTTGCCCTGCCTGGAATCTTTGGTCTATGATGGCAAGGGGTGGATACATCACGGCCTTTGCTCTTTTTTCTTTGTGTCTCTGGATGTTGGGTTTGGTCTATCGAAAAAAGGGAAACGCTTTATTTTTGGGGCTTTGCCTTGGCTTTTCCATGGGATTGCTTTTGTTGGCTCAACCGCTTTTCTTTCTAGCCATTCTGCCCTGGACTTTCCTTCTCTTTTCCCAAAAGTTTTTCTTCTATGCCAATGCTTTGGCCTCTTTTTCTTCTATTTTTGTGTTGGTGTATTTTTTGAGTCATAGCAATTCTCCTTTCTGGTCGCCGCAAGTTTTATCTGTTCAGGAATCCTGGAATTCTTTATTGTCTCTTAGAGAAAATCTTTGGGCTTTTTTTAGTGGAATCTACTATCTTGGAGACATCGAAGCTGACAGGGGCTTTTCTACTATTATTGCATCTAGTATTTGGTGCATTTTTGCAGCATCTGTTATTTTTTCTATGCTTTATTTCTTTTTAAAACACAAGATATTTTTTCTTCTCTATGCACCCTTTTTTTCTTATTTTGGCATAATCGTCATAAGCCTCTTTCTATTTCCCTTTGGATGTCGCTATCTTCTTCCTTTGCCATGCGTTATGCTTTTGTTTTTTTCTCAGGCTTTGGTATTGTGGGAAAGCCACCAAAAAAAGAGTGTACTGATTGCGGTTCTTCTTCTGGTTTTATTTTCTGGTGCTGGTGCTTGTTGGGAAGCAAGGCAATATTCGCGTAGCTGGAACTTAACCTGGAATTCTCCCTATACAAAAGCCAAAGAAGTTTTAGTCCAAAGCCTTTTAGAAAACCAGATATACTATGTATATTGTATGCATCCCCTTTTTCAATGGAATCTTATCTGGGACAGCCAGGAAAAAATCATTGCCCGTTATAACCATGCACGGGATCGCTATCCTGTTTATCCCAAAATGGTGGATGATGCCTTTTTTAATAATCAAAAGGTAGCGATTGTGGGAAGGGATTTTCAGTTGGAGACGATTGTCTTGTTTGCACACCAGATGGGTGTTAAATCGATTCCCATGAAAATTTTGCCAGGTGGCTATTTTTGGATAAGCCCTGTGGACATACGATTGCTAAAGCGTTTGGGTTTTCAACTATGGGAAAAAAAACAATAAAAAAAAACTTGACTTCATGCCCTTATCAGAGTAAGATTTTGTTTTGCATTAAAATCCAACAAAATATGTATTTATTTTTTCTGTTAGCTATAGAAAACATGAGAAACAGAAAGTTCTGATTCTCAATGCAGATATAGTTTTTGTTATTTATAGATTTATGTAATTTTAAGTCAATGGAGTTGTTATGTCTATTCATAAAAGTTTATTGATTTCTTCTAAGCTGAAAAGACATCGTAATGTCTTAAAAAGAGGCGAGCGTATTGAGATATTAGCCAAAAAAGGAATTTGGAAAGAAGAAAGTTCTGTATTTGGACTGCCCAAAGTTCTTGCTGGCGCAAAAATGAAAAAAGTCGTTAAAGTAAAAGAGAAAAAAGAAGAAGGCAAAGAAGAAGCAAAATAGTCTTTTATTCCTTCCTGGGTTGCATGACCCAGGTTTTTTTTTTAGGCAGTAAAATTTTGTCATTTTCGTAATAAATAGTTTAAAACAGTAGCTAGTTTCTGAAACAAGAAGAAATACCTTTTTGGAAAGGCAATGCCATGTTTGCAGATAGAGTAAAAAATATTACGGCCTCAGGGATTCGCAAAGTTTTTGATTTGGCTGCAAAAATGCAAAATCCAGTCAACTTTTCTATAGGACAACCTGATTTCGATGTTCCTGAACCCGTTAAAGAGGCTGCCATACAAGCTATCCAGCAAGGTCTGAACAAATATACCATGACACAAGGGATTTCGATTCTAAGGGAAAAAGTGAAAGAAGAGCTACAAAAGACAAAAAATATCACACCAGAGGGATTAATGATAACAAGCGGCACATCAGGGGCTTTATTGCTTGCTATGATGGTTTTGGTCAATCCTGGCGATGAAGTTTTGCTGCCTGATCCTTATTTTGTAATGTACAAACATTTGCTTTCTCTTGCTGGAGGCATTCCTCAGTATTACAGCCTTTATCCTGATTTTGAGGTAAATGTAAAGGAATTAGAAGAGAAAATAACAGAAAAGACAAAAATTATAATTCTAAATAGTCCTTCTAACCCTACAGGGACAGTTTTGTCTAAAGAAAAACTGGTCGAAATTGCAGGGATTGCCAAAAAGCATAATCTGATCGTTATTTCTGATGAAATTTATGAAGCCTTTATCTATGAAGGCAAGCACCACTCCATCGCTTCCTATTATCCTAAAACAATCATCCTGTCTGGTTTTTCTAAAACTTATGGAATGCCAGGCTGGCGAATGGGGTATGCAGCAGGGCCTTACGAAATTATAGAAAAGATGAGTACTTTGCAACAATTTTCCTTTGTTTGCGCCCCAACCCCAGCACAATATGCTTGTGTTAAGGCTTTTGATGTTGACCTTACACCTTATATACAACGCTATAAAGCCAAAAGAGACAAAATCTATCAGGGACTTGTGGATTTGGGCTTTAAAGTGATCAAACCCAAGGGATCGTTTTATATTTTTCCTGAAGCACCTTGGGGAACAGGCCAAACCTTTTGCGAAGCAGCCATTTCCCAGGAAGTTTTAGTGATTCCAGGCAATGCGTTTAGCTCCAGAGATACCCATTTCCGCATTTCTTTTACAACCAAAGAAGAAGACATCGATAGAGGTCTTTCTCTTTTATCAAAAGTACTTCATCCATCGCCAAAACAATAAAAAAAAATCGATTCCCAGTGCGTTGCACCATAGCTGTCAATTTAAAATATAAGACTATGCTATTTAAAAACTTAAAATTAAACCTAAACCTAAGATTATGTCATCTACTCAAGGATAAGAAGAGCG
>JABWCH010000380.1 GCA_013359215.1 Candidatus Brocadiia bacterium
ATTTTTGTGATTTCCCTTTAATTTAGGGATACACAGAAGTAAAATTTACATAACAAGCTGTCTTGTATTCAATTAAAAATGGGGAAGTTATTTAATTCTAATCACTTAAGAAGAAATAGTCTACTACGCATCCAAACTATTGCAAGACAAACGAAATTGAAAAAAAACGGCAAAAATTGTTGAATAGGAAAAAAAATATGCAAATACCCTTTAACCGTCCCTATATTACAGGAAAAGAAATAGAATACATCCAGGATACTTTTTCCAAAAGAAAACTGAGCGGAGATGGCTATTATACCAAAAAAGCGAGCCGCTTTATAGAAGAAACATTCTCCGTACAAAAAGCCCTTCTTGTTACTTCCTGTACTTCTGCTCTGGATATGTCCGCCATGCTCCTTGGTATTCAGCCAGGAGACGAAGTGATCCTTCCCTCCTATACCTTTGTATCCACTGCCAATGCCTTTGTGCTAAGAGGAGCTTTACCTGTTTTTGCCGATATACAAGAAGACACTCTCAACATATCCCCCCAGGAAATAGAAAAAAAAATCACCCCCAAAACAAAAGCCATCTATTTAGTCCACTATGCAGGAGTTTCCTGTGACATGGATAAAATTATGGAAATTTCCCAAAAGCACAATATCCCTGTTGTGGAAGACGCTGCCCAAGGAGTGAATGCTAAATACAAAAACCGATTTCTAGGAAGTATTGGCAATATTGGCTGCTATAGTTTTCATGAAACCAAAAACTACTCTTGCGGCGAAGGAGGGGCTATTCTCATCAATCAGGAAAGCCTCATAGAACGAGCAGAAATCCTAAGAGAAAAAGGAACAAACAGAAGCAAATTTTTCCGAGGCGAAATAGACAAATATACATGGGTTGACATTGGATCTTCTTATCTGATTTCAGAAATCCTTGCTGCTCATCTCTTCGCCCAGTTTGAACAGCTCGAAAAAATCCAGGAACTCAGAAAGAATATTTTCTATCGATACTACAACGCCCTTCAAGAATACGAAAGAAAAGGAAAGCTACGCCTTCCTTTTCTTCCCTCTTATTCTTCCTCTAACTACCATATATTTTATATCCTACTGGAAACACAGGAAATCCGCGACCATATCATGGATAAACTCAAAGCCTCTGGCATACTAGCTGTCTTTCACTACATTCCTCTCCATATTTCGACTATGGGAAAAAAATTCGGCTACAAAGAAGGGGACTTCCCTATCACTGAAAAATGCTCCAAAACCCTTCTGCGACTTCCTCTCTATGCTGACTTCACAAGCCAGGAGCAAGACTATACAATTGAAATGCTATATAAAATCTTAGAATAAGGATTGCAGCTTCTCCATCTTTTTTCTTGCAGCCTTTTGCTTTGTCTGACCTTGCTGCATAGAAAATTATAATTTTAGTGCTAATTTGACAATGTTAAATCTGATTTTGCGAATGGACGAATAGCATGAATAGATCATCTTATTCGTGTTATATGTGTTATTCGCGATTTTAAAATTAGGAGCTAAGTCAATAAGTGTTTTGTGTAATTATGTGTTCTTTTTTGCGCTTTTTGTGATAAATTCTTCGCCATCTCTTATTGCAAGCAACCAGGAAGCGATTGGACAAATGTTTTTATTTTATCTCTTACTCTGCGATAGCAATTGAGCTTTTCTTCTTCGCTTTCTACTTCTTTGGCTAATCTTGGAGGATCATCAAAGCCAACGTGTATAATTTGGGCCTTGCCGCTAAAAATAGGGCATGTTTCATGCGCATGGCTACATACAGTTACCACGTAATCAAAAGGAACATCCATCAAATCCTTGACGGTTTTTGATTGATGATTGGAAATATCCACTCCTATTTCTGCCATTACTTTAACTGCATTAGGATTCAAACCATGAGTTTCTATTCCTGCTGAATATGCCTCAATCATATCATTTTTTAGATGTCTTGTCCAGCCTTCCGCCATCTGGCTGCGGCAGGAATTTCCTGTGCATAGGAATAGCAGTTTTAGCTTTTTTGTTTTAGTCATAATTTTTCCTCTTTACGATTCCTGATGAAAATAATGGTTAGTTTTCAGACATATTTTCACAAGCATGAGCATGATTGGCACTTCGATAAGAACTCCGACAACTGTGGCAAGCGCAGCACCAGAGGAAAGGCCAAAAAGCATGGTGGCGGTAGCGATAGCGACTTCAAAATGGTTGGACGCGCCTATCAAAGCAGAGGGAGCTGCATCTTGGTAGGATAGGTTTATTTTTTGCGCCAGCCAATAGGTAATGGCAAAAATAAGAATGGTTTGGATAAAAAGAGGGATGGCGATCCATAAGATGGTTAGAGGGTTGTTCATAATGACTTCGCCTTTGAAGGAAAATAGCAAAATAAGGGTGATCAACAATGCTATGATAGTAATAGGCGTTAGAAGGTGGAGAAATTTTTCCTGAAACCATTCTTCGCCTCTAGCATTTATAATTCCTTTTCGGGAAAAATATCCTGCAATCAGAGGCAAGGCAACATAAATAGTAATTGATAAAAGCAGTGCTTCCCATGGTACTGGAAGTCTGCCAACACCAAGCAAGAAACCGCCTAAAATTCCATACAATACAAGCATGGTAAGAGAGTTGATCGCTACCATGACTAGAGTATGTCCATCATTGCCTTTACTTAGAAATCCCCAAACTAAAACCATGGCTGTACAGGGTGCAATACCGAGCAGGATGCAACCAGCCAGATAGCTTCGCCATAGGGGAACCTGCAACATCTTGATCCCATCTATCAATACCACTGTTCCAGCTCCATGCTGAGAGCCAACTGGCAAATCTAGGCCAAAAGGCATTTTTACAATATCCAGAGCATCTGGCCCAATCATTTCTCTAAAGATAAAACCCAAAAACAGAAGTGCTATGCCATACATAGTAAAAGGCTTGATGAGCCAGTTGACTACTAAAGTCAATGTAACAGGCTTAACACTCTTTCCTGCGATGATAACCTCTTTAAAATCTATCTTAACCATAATGGGATACATCATGAAAAACAAGCATATAGCAATAGGAATAGAGACAACAGGTGCGTTATTGACATAGATAGCCAAGCTATCGAGATAAGCCGCAACACCTGGAAAATATTTGCCCAGAAAAATGCCAGCAACAATGCATAGAATTACCCAAGCAGTAAGATATTTTTCAAAAAAACCCAAAGATTTTTCTGTTTTTTTGCAAGTCATAGAAATTTGACCTTATAAAAATTATAGCTTTAAAAAGTGGGATGTTTTTTAGGATATTTTGGATTTATGGTACGGTCTTTTTTAGGAAAATCAAACAACAAATAAAAACATCCCAAAACAAATACACTATCTCCAAAAAGCAAAATAAATACCCATGATAATAATCAAGACAGCGGCTATTTTTTTGATAATGAAAATGGCTTTCTGGGAACGCTTTGATTCCATGAATGTCTGAACAGCACCCATAGACGTTCCTGCAATAATGAGTAGTATGCAATTGCCAATTCCATAAAAGAACATAAGCCCACCACCAACTAGCTTTCCTGTAGCGGGGATGAGGGTAATTATCAGCATTAGAGCAGGCCCTGTGCAGGGCAAAGAAATCAGTCCATATAAAAAACCAAACATCAAGGCACCAACCCATCCGCTGTATTTAGGCAGAGCATCCTGTGAAACCGAAATGGGGAGACGGAAAAGCTCCAGGAAGTGCAAGCCCAGAAGAATACACACAACTGCAACCACATAGTTCATCCAGGAAGGTCTTAGATAGGCAGACAGAGAAGCTGTCACCGTATATATAACAGCAAGCTCTAAGCAAAATCCAAAAACAAAAATCAGGGAATAACCAAAAGATTTTTTTATCGTCATCTCCTTTTGCCCACCTACAAACCCTACAATTAAAGGAACTGTAGCCAGGACGCAGGGGTTTAGCGCAGTCAGAAGTCCGCCTAAAAATGCTCCTATAAAAGCAGGTATACCGCCTGAAGAGATCAGATCGTTTAGAAATTGTTCCATAATGAGTATCTTTCTTCCACTATTTATTTTCTGTAGTGTTGCTAAAATCTATGCCCAATTCTTTCCATTTATTTAAAATATCTTCTTTGGAGAAGAATCCTTCGTGGCGAAAAAGCTCTTTTCCTGATGCATCAAAAAATATCTGTGTGGGAATCAATCTTATGCCATATTTATTGCTTTCTTTTGCGTTTTTCCATACATCAATGAAAACAACTTCCATTTTTCCTTTGTATTGTTCTTTTAATTCTTCCAAAATAGGTGCCATCTTCTTGCAAGGAATACATTTATCAGCACCAAGATCTAATAGCTTAGGAAGAGATCCCCCGAATTCTTCATAAGCAGGAGGTATCTTAGGTTCTTCTGGTTTAACAGCAGATTTTTCTTCTTCACAAGAAATCATCCATACTGCTATGAAAACAATCAATAAAAGAAAAAATTTTCTCATGTTGACTCCTTGAAATTGTGGAACATAGGTTAGCTAAGGCTTTTTTTTAGTTCTTCTACATTGGGAACTTTGCCAGCAAATTTTAGTTTACCGTCTACTACAAGTGCTGGAGTGAACATTACGCCATATTTGGCAAAATCTGCAATATTCGTAACTTTTGTTACTTCAGCATTAACACCTAACTGCTTTATAGCTTCTTTCGTATTGGCAAGAAGTTTTTCGCATTTGGGACAACCAGGGCCAAGTACTTCTACTTTCATCTCACGCTCCTTAGAGCCTATCCGAAAAATCCTTTTGGCTGCAAATTTCGATGCATCTCGGATAGCTTCGTCGAAAGTGACAAAATTGTCCTCAGAGTAGCTACGGGTGCCTCAAAATTTTCGCCTAAAATTATTTTTCGGATAGGCTCTTAGAATATTATTCCAAAAATATAGCCAACAAAGGTTGACATAACTACAGCAAGGATACAAAATACGGACGTTTTTTTCCATCCCATTACTTTTCCTATTACAAGAATGCTGGGAAGGGAAAGCGCAGGGCCTGCCAGGAGAAGTGCCAGGGCAGGGCCTTTGCCCATACCAAGCTTCATGAGCATTTCTACAATGGGAATTTCCGTTAGTGTGGCAAAATACCAGATCATCCCTACAAAAGACGCAACAAAATTAGACAAAAGGCTATTGCCACCGACCAGGGTAGCTACAGATTTTTCTGGAATCAATCCGCCTACAAAGCCTGTAAGGAATACACCACCGAAAAGCAGCGGAACGATCATCTTGGCAAAATCCCATGTAGAGTCTAGCCATTCCTTGATTTCTTCTCGTGAGAACCATCTCCAGAGCATCAGGAGAACAGCCACGAACATGAGCCCAGCGAGATGCCATTTGATGGAATGTACTGACATGGTAAAACTGGGGACTGGCTCTTTTTTTTCTACATCCTTTAAAGAAATTCTTTGCACTTCTGTAGATAGCTTGCCTCCTTCTTCGTATTTTTGAATATCCAGATGCTGCTGCGTTTCATATTTGATTTTGGCTTCTATCTTAATTCCATCTTTCATAGTAAGATACACGTCATTTGTGTTGAACCAATCGCTAAACACAAGAAAAAGAATCATGCAAAGAAAATAAAGTGCGGTTTGTCCGAGGGAACGAGGGCTTTTGGGGGCTTCTGGCATCTGCATCGCAGCTTCCGTTCTTTTCTGTTCATCGCGCCAGAAGAAGACTGCCATCAATAGCCCTATAACAAAGGCAAAAGCAATGGAACTCATTCCTCTTGCAATGCCCAAATCCATTCCCAACACGCGGGCAGAGAGGAAAATAGCCAGGACGTTGATGGCTGGGCCTGAATACAAGAATGCACAGGCAGGGCCAAGACCAGCACCCAGTGCATAGATTCCTGCGAACATGGGAAGCACACTACACGAACATACAGCCAGAACAACGCCTGATACCGATGCCACTGTATAAGCCACAATCCTGTTGGATTTTGGCCCTAGATAGCGCATTACCGATGCCTGGGAAAGAAAGGTGGCTATAGCTCCAGCAATGAACATAGCAGGAACAACGCAAGCCAGGGTATGGTTTATGGCGTACCATTGAAGAAGATAGAATGCCTCATAAATTGCTTCTCTTACTTTGGGATTGTCCAGAGGAAGAAAATACGCCACTAAAAATATGCCAGCCAACCAACCAAATTTTTTCCATTCGCTCATAAGAATCCTTTCTAAAATTTATGGAAATAGTCCCGACAATCATTCGCTTTCCTGATCAAGCTTTTGTACAATTTCTTTCCAGTTGGGACTGTTCATTCCTACAACGCATTTTCCTTCCTGCCGAAAGGAAAGTCTTTTCCGTAGTCTTGCAACGTCTTTTTGAAACATCTCCTCTGGCAAAGACCCTATAGCTTCTATAACCAATTTATAAAAGCGTTTCTTTTCTGGTGTCATACTATAGAATATCCATCTGCCATTTTTATTTTCCTCCACGAGTCCAGCATTTTGTAAGACCTTTAGGTGGCGGGAGATGTTGTACTGGCTTTCATTCACAGAATCCATAATTTCGCAAACGCAAAGTGCTATTTTTGCTGTATTGAGCAAATACATGATCCGTAAACGAGTTTTATCCGATAGAGCTTTAAATGTATTCAAAAATTCTTTCATAAAAGCCTCAATTTCTAAATAAATTCATATATGCATAATTATGCATATAATAATGTAACAAATCTTTCTTGTCAAGAGAAAAATGGGTATTTTTGAACCAAGGATAATTTTAAACTTCTAAATCGTATTTAGAGCCTATCCGAAAAATCCTTTTGGCTGCAAATTTCGATGCATCTCGGATAGCTTCGTCGAAAGTGACAAAATTGTCCTCAGAGTAGCTATGGCTACA
>JABWCH010000381.1 GCA_013359215.1 Candidatus Brocadiia bacterium
TATGACGATTATGATAAGGATTAAGATTAAGTGCTGTAATTCTGATTCCATAAGTCTTCTTCCAAATCAAAATCTCTTTGCGTAACTTCTGTTATTTAATTCTGATTCCTAAGCAGAGAAATCTATGCAATCCCTAAAGTGTTTTTTATTTATTTTAACCCTTATTTTCCTTATTTCTGGTTGTCTGGAAGAGCAAGACAAGCCAGAGCCAGGAAAAATTTTACAAACGTATCAACCTGAAGGCAAAACGATTTCCTATGTAAATAAAAAAAATGAAGAAATAGACAGGATGGAATTTTTTTCGCATGGAATGTATAGAATTTTAGAAAAAGACACTTATTCCCAGGATTTTTACGACACAAGACCCATCCATTGCATTCTGGTAGCCATAGACAAATATACAGATGCACCCTTAGAATACTGCAAAGAAGATATAGTCTTTTTTAAACAATACCTCACAAAGCACATCGCTGCTTTTCATCAAAAGATAAACCTGATAGAATTGTATGATAAAAACGCTACATGGCAAAATGTAGTAGATGCACTGGAATACCAGACAAAAGAAGCAAGGCAATATTCCACAACCCTTTTTGTTTTTTCAGGACATGGGATAGAAAATGCTTTGAATCTTTTTGACAAAGAAATTCCCATCCGCCTATTGCAAGGATATTTCCATAAAATAAAAAGCAAACGACTCCTTTGGATTATAGACAGTTGCCACTCTGGTGCTTTTGCACAGAGCCAAGAAAACCTGGCGAGAAAAAGCAAATCAGCAACACTATCCCAAGAAAGGCTTTTCCCACTTCCTACAACCTATTCTTTTATACATTGTTTTGTAGGAACAGGAAAAGCCTTACTATGTTCTTCAAAACCAGGCGAAGACTCTAAAGATGGTATCTTCCTGAGATCCCTTATATCCCACTTAAGCTCCCTAGAAGATTCCACTTCTTTATACCCTGTGGTACAAAAAATCAACGAGCGAATTGCTTTTTACAATAAAAACTGCCGCCCTGAAAATGCCTTAGCCATGACACCCTTTGTAAAGCTTTATGGAGACTTCCAAATCATCATAGAAAACCACAGGTGATTTCGCGGTATTTTTTCCACGTTTGAAAATAAATATACCTATTTTCCTAAAAAATGGGCACTGTTTAAAAACATCTTCAACCTATAGCCTGGCCTGTCGAACAATACGGGAACTTTGGTTTTCTAATCTACTTCTGCACAGACGCGGAATCCAACATCTTTGTATTGTATCTGGGAAGGCAACCAGGAACGTGCTGAGGAGCGGCAGAATTCTATACCATAGCTAAAGCATCCTCCCCGAACAACCCTTTTTTGGTCATCGCCAAAGCGAGCAGAGCCATTTTTGGGAGAACCCTCATGGTTATCGTTCCAGCCATCCTGACACCATTCCCAGACATTCCCCACCATGTCATACAAACCAAATCCATTGGGCTTTTTGCTGCCTACAGCTTGTGTCGATTGGTTAGAATTTCCTTGATGCCATCCATATCCTTCTTCTGTAGAATCACCCCAATAGTATTTTGTCCTGGTCATGGCACGGCAGGCATACTCCCATTGCGATTCTGTAGGCAGCTTTAAACCTGTCCTGTTGCAAAAACGCTGGCATTCATCCCAGGTAACACATTCTACAGGTTTATTGTCGCCTTTGTGATACGAATCGTTGCTTTTCATAATTTTTTTCCATACAGACTGGGTTACCTCGAATTTTGAGATCAGAAAAGACGATAGTGTAACCTGATGGACGGGCTTTTCGGAAGCGTCTCCTTTATCACTACCCATCCAGAAAGCCCCGCCAGGAAGCAAGACAAACTCTATGCCTGTATAGTCATGGCGATACTCATAGATTGTGTAGTTCTGTATAGGCGTAATGCATTCAAAACTCCGAAGGTAGGTAAAGCCAGAAATCTTTTTTACTTCTGCCTGGGGTATGGCATTCTCTTGTTTTATTTTTATGGTATAGACACGAAAACCAACATACCCAAACAGGGGGAGAAGAATCAGGAGCAAGAGCGTTATCCAAAGTTTCTTGTAATTTTTTTTTATTTTCTTTTTCTCCTTTTTCTTATTAGCAAGAAGAACCTTCGCTGTAGCAAAAGAATCCTCTGTCATTTCATCTTGAGGCTGTTTGTTTTTTTTAGGAAAATTTTTAGCAACAGAAGGATAAGGAGTTTTATTTATTGCTGGCTTTTCTTTAGGAATGGGATATTTTTTTTCTATGGGAGCAGGTGCAATAGAAATTGCTTGCGTTTGTGGCTTGCTCTCTTCTGAAGGTATAGAACTGGTCGGCTCTTCAGAAGACGATTTTGTTTTCTGCTCTTCTCTATTTTCTTGGTCTGAGGGAATTTCCAAGGCAGGAGCAGGATCTTTAGGCAAGGCTGGCTCTTTTTCTGCCAAAAGGGCTTTGGAAAACTGGCTTGCCATTTTATCGCCTGAAATCAAAGGAGACGCTTTAGAAAAAATGCCCTGTGGCTCATAAGAGATTTGTAAAATTTCCTGTCCTACCAAAGCTTTTGCACATTGGCTTGCGACTGCTTCCGAGGACACTAAAGAAGAGGTTTTGCTAAGAAGATTAGAAGGGATGCCATTCTTTTGCACCATCTCTTCCTCTGTGAGGATTTTCGCTTTACCTTTTTTCAGAGAATAGTCAACAAGCGTATACGTATTTTCTAGCTCTGGCTCAGAAACTTGATCCAAATCAACAAGCAAAGATTCATCCATGCTCATGGCAGTGTTATACAAATACTGCACATGCTCCAATGACCAATGGTATTCCTCCATAAGCATTTCTAGTAAATTTTTTTTTTCAGATTGGGATTTTTTCTTTTCTTTGAGATAGTCCCAGTGCTGCGGGCTTAAATAGTTCTTAGTGACACAAAACCTGGCTACTTTTTCTTCCCATGCTTCCATGACAAAACTCTCCTTGGGATTTTTAATATTCAAACTACTAGGCAATGAGACAAAAATCTTTTGACAAAATAAAAAAAGAACCACTTTCATGATTATAGCAAAATCTTTCTTTTTTTACTATTTTTTTTCCAGTGGCGGAATCGATGAAATTCCATATTCTTCGATTTTTCTGATTAAGGTATTTCGTCCAATCTTTAGAATTTCAGCAGCCTTGCTTCTATTTCCCTGTGTTCTTTTCAAAATGGCGAGTATATGTCTTTTTTCTATTTCTGCCAAAGATAGATCCTGTTCTGCCTGGCTTGCATCTGTTAAAAGGCAAGAGTTCAGAGAAAGATGCTCAGGGGAGATTTGGCTACCTTCGCTAAAAACCACAGCCGATTCAATTGCATTCTCCATTTCTCTAACGTTTCCAGGCCAGTTATATTGGATTAAGGTATCCAGGCTTTCTTTGCTAAAACCCTGAATTTCCTTCTGATACTGGCGGTTGAATTTTTCTAAAAAATACTCTGCCAGAGAAACAATATCCGTGCTTTGCCTTTGCCTTAGTGCTGGAAGGAAAATTTGGGCTACTTTGATTCGAAAATAAAGGTCTGCGCGGAACTTTTGCTCCTGCAAAAGCTTTTCTAAATTCTGGTTGGTTGCGCATAGTATCCTGGCCTTGACTTCCATGCTTTGTGTAGTTCCAAGAGGCTCATATTGTTTATCTTGCAAAATGCGGAGAAGCTTGCCTTGCATGGATAAAGGCATATCTCCGATCTCATCTATAAATAAAGTGCCATCCTTAGCTGCTTCGATTTTTCCAGGCATTTTAGATATAGCACCTGTATATGCTCCTTTTTCATGCCCAAACAATTCATTTTCTAGTAAAGTTTCAGGAAGTGCCGTGCAGTCGATCTTAATGAAGGGTTTGTCTTTTCTCTGGCTGTTGAGGTGTATTGCCCTGGCAACCATTTCTTTCCCTGTTCCACTTTCGCCTCGGATCAGAACCGTGATAGCAGTTGGGGCAACTTTGCCAATTAGAGAAAAAATCTTTTTCATCTCTGCACTGCTGCCAATAATATTATTATACCTGCTAACCAGAGGAAAGGAACGGGTATTTTTTAGCCGTGTCACCTTCATTACCTGGTATAAAGATGTATTTTCAATCAAAACAGCAAATTGCGGGCATAGCACTTCCAGAAATTGTTCATCTTCTTTGGTAAAGATGCCGTCTCGTTTGTTCAAGATTTGCACTACGCCCAAAATATCTCCCTTTTTATCCCATATAGGCGCAGCAAGTTGTGAAAGTGTTTTGAATCCTGTTTGCTGGTCGATACCAGAGTAAAAGCGGCTGTCTGAATAGGAAGCGGGAATGTTTACTGTTTCTCCACTAGAAGCCACATGACCTGCAACTCCTTGACCAAGCTTTAGACGTATTTCTGAAATTTCTTCGAGGTGGGCTATTTTAGACCATAGTTCCTGTCGTTTTTTGTCTAAAAAATAGATCGTCACTCTTGCCGCATCCATAGATAAAGCAATTTGATCTGCGGCTTCTTGCAAAAATTCTTCTAAATCCACACCTTGATGAACACGCCTGCTTAACATAGAAAGAACTTGAAGCTTCTGGCTGCTGGTTGAAGTATTTTCTTCCATAGTTTTTTTCCAGGACGGAGAATGTAATTTGACAATTAGGAGTTACACAAAGAGATTTTTATTTGGGGGAAAATTTTTGTAAAAATTTTCCCCCAAACCCCCTTTAGCAATGAGAATTAAATAACTTACCCATTTGGAATTACTGTATAATTAAGCATAGGCAAAGACTCGTCAAATAAGATGCCCATATTTTGCCTGAA
>JABWCH010000382.1 GCA_013359215.1 Candidatus Brocadiia bacterium
ATACAAGAAATTTTTTCTAATTTTGCCAATATCTATCTTATTTTGCTTATACTTTCTATAGAAGAAGAATGCATTCAAAAATTCCTTAAATTAGGGGTGGATGAAAAATACACTAAATGAAAATTGAAGAAGTTCATCCTTACTTATTCCTTTTCCAAAACTATTTCCACAAGGCGTATTTCCCCTAGAAAAAATCCAGTTTCTCTGTAGTAGCTAAAGTATTCTATTCTGCCTTTTTCTCTTGCAAATTCTGGGTGTGCCAGGCCAGAATAGCTCCACTGTTTTGGGTTGGTAGGAGGGAGGCATTGATGTATTACCTGGCTTTGAGACCATGGGCCTTCAGGGTGGTCTGAAGTGCGGATGGAAATGGTATTTTTGAGGGGCGTGCTGTAAAGTGCCAGATATTTGCCAAGATATTCATTCCAATGGACAGTCAGCATAGGCGAGGCATCCATTATGGAAATAGCATCCTTTAAATCTTTGCTCCATTTACCATTCCCTGCAAAAAATTGCCATTCATTTCTGTTAAGCAGGTTAGCAAAGGAAACTCGTGCCACAATGCACGGCCAGCTTAGTTCCTTTGTGTCGCATCCATAAACATAAACCCATTCACCGCTAACTACAGCAGCCTGACCAATAGCACCCTCTTCTTTGAGAAAGAGCAATGTTGGATCTTGCCCATCCTGTCGAACTTTAGGCCGAACTAATGGCTTGTCAGGGCTTTCCCATAAAGCTACAGAGTGGCCTGTTGAATAGAAGTTAAAATCTCCACATTTTGCGAAGATTTTGACATAGAAAACATACCCTTTCCCTGTTGCAGGATCAACTACAATCGGGCCTGGCCACAACGCATATCGGGAGCGTTTTTCTTCTGGGATCTCTACACCAGCATTGGCTTTGTTATATTTCAGCTCTTCTGCTGTAAAAGGCAAAAATTCATAAGAAGCACCTTTGGCATCAACTGGTTCATCAAAACCGACAATTCCGTCTTTTGCATCAAGATCTCGCGTCCAGCACCAAGTGCTAGAACGCCATTGAGAACCGTCTTCCCCTGGGGAATCAAGAACTGTATCGCCAAATGCCCAAACAGAGCGATCTTGGAATTGAGTACTATATCCACCGTCTCTTCCCCTTATGATAGGCTTGAAAGAAAGCGGGCCAATCTCTCGTACTGCTGCAACTTTTACGCCAAGAGGGATTTCTGACTCTGTTTTGCTGATGGATTGTAAATTTGCTTTAGAATCATAAAAAACTTTATTGAGAAAAGCAAGAATATGGCCTGTGTTTAGCTTGAATGCAATTTTGCCTGGCAACCAGCCTTCTTTTGGCATGGGAAAAGGCATTACGGGTGGAGGCACTGCACTGGGAAAGGCATCTCTGAAAAGGGCTGTATCGCAAAATATCTGATGGTAAAATCTTTCTCCATCAATGATGCATTGATTGGGGCCAATATTTTCAGAGGGAATCTTATCAAAGACTGCGTTCATCAGACAGCGTATTTTCAAAAATGGGATGTCTGTTCTTGAAGGCCATGCGCCTGTATGGTCAGGTTCTGGATTGCTGTACCCGCCTCCATCGAGATTGATACCGCCTACGATTCCGCCATGGGGTTTGGAACAATAGACGGACGCAATCATTCCCCCCATCGAATGCCCCATTAAAATGACTTTTTCCAGATCTAGTCTTTCCTGAAATACCTTCTTGGAAGCATTCCAATCACTTAAAGATTGGAGAACCGTTGTAATGTCTTTTACTCCTTCCTCCAAACACAGCATAACACGTTTTCTAAGCGATTCTGTATCGCTCACATTGTAGGGAGGCATTTCTATAACTCTTTTTTCTTCTGGAATATAGACAGGGCCAGAAATATACGGCAAAGAGACAGAGACTACGCAATATCCATAGCTGGCAATCTCTTCTAAAAGGGCTGTGTAAAATATATCAGAGGAATCAAAACCAGGGGAAAAAACAACTATAGGATATTTTTTATAAAAGTGAGAAATCACTTTGTCTGGAAAGGATCTATTTTTGCACGCGCCTATAGCTTCAGGAAGATCATAGGCTTTAGCAAAAGCCTTTACCATAGGCCCAGGGACATAGCTAGCTGTTTCGCCTGTGGCATTCTCTGGATCAATGGGATAATAAGCTGTCACAGAAAGACAGCGTGATGGCTCAGGAGATGGAGATAAAATGTCTGGGCGAGTTTCCTCTTTTATGCTAAAATATACTACACCAACCTGAAATTTTCCAGACAATGGAGGAAAGGGAAGCTGCTGAGAGAAAAGGCATTGCAAAATACTCAACAAAACCAGGACGAAAAAGTTTTTTTTTAAGAGCATAAAAGACTCCTTAAATTTTAATTACCAGGTAACGATGCCAACATAAGCAAGAGTAGTCTATGTATGACGTGAGCGTACGTCTACGCTTGCAAAATATTGCAAGACAAGTTGTACAATAAAATTTTGTTTTCTTAAGTTGACAGTGTTATCCATCAAGAAAAAGTGCTAAAGATTTCGTTGATATAAGACATGGATTTTTGGCAGGCGTATTCTTTCAGGTTTGTTTTTATATCGTTCATATCCAAAAAAATCTCTATATACTTTGCCTGGCTTATACTATGGGGATTTTCATATATTGCCTGATAAAAATTTCTTGCTACAACCCCTTCGTGGTAAGGTTTGTATAAAACTTCGCCTTGGTGGGCCTGGATTGCTTTATTTTTGATTTCTATGACTTCTGTGATGTCCACGCAATGCAAATTCTTTCCTAGAATTGGCCCCCAAACTGGATAGCCGTAGATCGAGATATTTTCTTGGTCTTTCAAAGCATCCAAAATGAGCTGGCTAGAGGCAAGGTGAGTGGGATGTATTTCCCAAGGGCCTGTTATGTAAACTTCCTGAGGCTTTAAAAATTCGAATATCTGTTTTATGGATGCCAAAAATTTTCCATATTCCTGCCCTTTGTTCTTCAGACAAGAGCTTTTTGCATTCAAAAAGAAAGCCCCATGAGCTTTTACTATAGCAAGGGCTTCCAATGCTTCCTCTTTTCTCTTTAGAGGAATGCTTTCTCTGGAATCCTGCCTTAGCGAACCACTGCCATCTGTAACATACAGTGTAAAAACGCCGCTTTTTTGGGCCATCAAAGCCATTTTTCCACCCATGCCAATGACATCATCATCAGGATGGGGAGAGACAACAAGAACATTTTGGCTGGAATTCGGACTTGCTAAAGAAACATACATATCTTGCAAAAGCATTTTATCCCCTATCAAGATTTTTTTTTCTTCTGGAAAAAATAGCCTTTAGCAGGTTTTCAGAAGTTTCTAAATGTTCTAGTTTTTTGGTGATCTTTTTTATTCTGACGGCATACTGCTCTGCTTCATGCCATTTGTGCAATTTCATATAGCATTCGCTGGCTTTTGCCAGATAGCTTGGATTGAAAACAATAAAAATATTGATTTCCCTTGCCTTGCGCAGATGGTATTCTGCTTTTGGGAGATCCCCATCTACCATGATTAATGTTCCATAGAGGAAATGAAGCCAAAAGCTTTCAGGATATTTTAGCAGAACCTCAGAAAGGATTTTTGCAGCTTCTTTTCTACTCTGAGACTTTGCCATTTTTGCTTTTGCGATTTGCATTTTATCGTAGTCTTCCCATATTTTTTTTTCTTGCTCTCGCGCTATGTTCCATACATAACAAAGGCATCCCACTATAGACACCAACCAAACCAGAAAGAGATTTTTTATTACATTTTTTTTCATAATAATGCTATGGTTTATTATCATTATCTCTATTTTACCAAAAAAATAACAATAAAGATAATGATAAGGCTGAATTTAAATATACTTTATACGAAAATAAAACGATTTTTTACCTTTTTTTGAAATATAGAAAAATCGATGCTAAAGATAAAAGATAGAATGTAGAAAACTCAGGAACAGATGCCTCGATTTGCACATGGATGGATTCAAAACGGTAGCGTTCGCCTGAATCATTGGCAACCAAGACAATGCTTAGAGCGGAAGATCTATCCAAAGTAAGACCACTCACTCTTGTTTCTGTTGCAGTTCCAGCAATTCCAGTCACCGTTGTTGTTGTGCCAAGCAAAAGATGAGCCTGGAAAGTCGAGATAGAAGGAAAATTTGCCATAGCAGGATTGGTAGTAGGGATATAAGTAGTATTTTCAAAAAAATAATTTTGGTTATTAGCATCATCAGAATTGCAAAATCCTACTACATTTGTGCCATCAAAAAGAGCGATGGTAAAATCGCTGTCGGAAAGCAAGGCTTCATAGCCTGTTACTGTTAGCTTAATAAGATATTCTATAGAATTGGAAAATGCACCAGCAGACACAATCTGGTATCGCATCATTGTATCAAAAGTTGATCCTGTACCAAATTCGATCTTTGCTGGATTTGTGCCTGTCAGAGTGGCAGTTCTTGTTGGGAAAATGGCATTATTTTTTAAAAAAGTTGCAGTGTAAGTCTGATCCATAATGATAGCAGCCTGGCAGGCCAGCATGGACAACAGCAATAGTAAGATAAAATAAAAAGGTCGTCGCATAAAAAAGCCCTTTCATAAAGGAAATAATTAGATATGGTTGAGAAAATTTAGTTCGACAATATAATAATTTTATGGAAAAATTTTATTTTTGTTCTGGTCAAAATGCTGTTGAACATATTTCAAGAGATGCTAGTATTAATCACGAATAAAACGAATATACAAATTACGCGAATGAAATTTCTATA
>JABWCH010000383.1 GCA_013359215.1 Candidatus Brocadiia bacterium
GAGCTTTCAAAACTAAATAGAGTCAAGATTTTAATCGTTTGCAAGATAGATATATATTGTATTTCAATATGTTAAGAATACCTGCGTAACTCCTATTAAATAATTATTGAATTTTTATTCCCTTGCCTAATATTTTTCTATTATCTTTTTATAAGATACATTATAAATTTTACGATAGTAATTTTCTAGTTCTTTTTCCAATAAAAAATTTTTAAAATTTTCAGGATAGGCAAGATGAGCAAGCCATAGCATTCCCAGGACAACATCAGGGCCAGGAAAGTCCCAGACAGCAATTCTGCTTTCTGGCATACGGTAAACCTTTTTTTTCTGCACGGCTTTTAGCCCAGCCAAACGCGGATGATTCAAAACAGATTCCACAGAAAAAGGCGCTGACCCGCTAATTACAATAATATCAGGATTCCATGCCATCAATTGCTCTGCGGAAATATTAGACCATCCGCCATATACAAGGGAGGAAGCATCTTTTAAGCCAGATTTTGTAATCATTTCATGCTGTAGCATTTCATGAGAATGTGTGTTGAAGAAGCTTACGCTGGAAGAAAGGTATAAAGATAGCTTCTGGGATTCTTTTATGCCAGAGGTATGTTCTGCCAAAAGGTGGCATACCCTTTCCATTTCTTCTATGACGATTTTGGCTTTTTCTTCTGCTCCTAGCTGCTTTGCTATCTTAGCAACAGAATCTTGTATTTGCTTTAAGGATTCTACATGGATAACCTCAGAAGAAATTTTTAAAGATTCCAGCCTTTTTTGCGTCTGGAATCCTATATTGTTAGGATACAGAATAACAAATGTTGGATCAAGCCTGAGCAGAGTTTCTAAATTAAGCCCTGCCATCTTATCCCCTACAACAGGAAGGCTTCCAATATCATGGCGAAGTTCCTTGAATAAAGGGATAGTGTCTGTTTTATTGTGTACCCCTACAAGGTATTTTTGCATATCTAAAGCAGCGACGATATGACTCGCAGAACGGTATGTTACAACTATTCTTGGGATTTTTCCATTAGACGAATTCTCTAAGTCTTTTCCACAAGAATAAAGCAAAAAAAACAAAAGACAAAAAAGTATATTTTTCATTCGTATCTCGGACAAGTGAAAACCAAAAAGCTATGAATCGCGAATGAAACGAATATACAAATTACGCGAATAAAATTTTTATAAAAACTATTCGTGCCATTCGACCATTCGTTATATTCGCGATAAAAATTTTTACCTTTTCGGCAAACATCTAACTTCCTAGTTTTTATATTTTTAGCATAAACCTATGAAAATAAATATATAAAAGTTTTTAAAGGGGGTTTGGGTGAAAATTTCACCCAAATAAAAATCTCTTCTACTAAGCCAAAAGCGTAACCTCAGCACCTAGAGAGGATAGGTCTTGAAAAAAATCGCCATAGGATTTAGCAACAGCTTCTGCATTTTCAATTTCTATTTTCCCCGTGCTATTGAGAGCAGCAATAGCTCCAGCCATAGCGATTCTATGGTCATGGTGTGAGTTTATTTTGCCTGAGCAGACAGTACCACCATAAACTAGCATCGTATCTTCTTCTAGGCCAATTTTAATTCCTATCTTAGCAAATTCTTTTTGCAAAATCATGCCTCGATTGCTTTCTTTATGTTCGAGCCTGCTTAAGCCAGCAATTCGACTTACACCATTACAATGTGCAGCTAATGCCACCAAAGGCGGGAAAAGGTCAGGACATTCTGTAGCGTCTAAAACAAAAGATTTCAGATTTTTTTTAGCGATAGTTATGCTGTCGTTCTGAATGGCTGTGTACGCGCCTACGGCCTGAAGGACATCCAAAATTTTTCGGTCTGCCTGTCTGGAGTCGAAAATCAGATTGTCTATACATGCTTTGCCTGCAATGGCAGCGGCTACGAGCATAAATGCCGCTCCACTCCAGTCGCCTTCTATGTAGCAATCGTGTGCTTTATATTTCTGGTTACCTTGAATAAAGAAGCGTTCATAATCGCTATGATGGATCTGGATGCCAAAATCTTCCAATACCTGCAATGTCATGTCAATATATGGCTTGCTTTTTAGGTTAAGGACAGTAAGCTCTGTATCTCTCTCTAGCGTTGGCAAGGCCACAAGCAAACCCGTTAAAAATTGGGAGCTTACTGATCCATCCACAATCGCTTTTCCCCCTTTTAAAGGGCCTTGGATTTGCAAGGGTAAATATCCATGGTTGCTTTGGCAGATTGCTCCCAGTTCCTGGAGAGGCTTTTCTATCATATCCAAGGGCCTTTTGAGGAGAGAGCCATGCCCCACCATCTTTATCTCTTTGCTGAAAAGAGCCGCGATAGGTGCAAACATCCTGATGCACAAACCCGCTTCTCCACAATCAAGCTCTCCTCTGACAGGAGCAAATCCGCCCTCTACAATCACCATGCCTTCCGCATTCTGTATTTTTGCACCTAAAGCTTGTGCAACTCTCATGGATGCCTGAGAATCTTCGCAAAAGGAAGGATAAAAAATTTTGCTTTGTCCTTTGGCTAAGAGACTTGCTGCAATAGCCCTTTGCATCATGCTTTTAGAGGATGGGGCTTTGATTTTTCCTTCTATTTTAGAATATGCGACTGACTTCATCATAGATTTTTTCCAATATAGATTCAGGGCTTTTATGGACTGTATTGACTATAAGCTGGCTGGCAGATATATAGCAATCTTTTCGCTTTGTTTGCAAATCTTGGATTTTTCCCAATATATCGCCGCAATTTAAAAGAGGCCGATCCGAATTGGCGATTCTTTTCATGGCTTCGTCTGCATTGACAAAAAGCAGGATAGGCAAGAAATGTTGCTTAAGAATCTGTCGATTTTCTTCTTTGAGTACAACACCACCTCCTGTTGCCAATACAACTTTTTTATTAGATTTTATTTCTTGGAGAATTTCGGTTTCCCATTTTCTGAAGCCTTCTTCTCCGCTTTCTCTGAAAATTTCAGGAATCCTTTTGCCTGATTTTTGCTCTATAAGACAGTCTGTGTCCAGAAAATCCCATCCTAATTTTTCGGCCAGTGTTTTGCCAATAGTAGATTTGCCACTTCCCATAAACCCAACCAGTGCAATCTGGTCTTTTTTGAGAGAAAAACCACTGTATAATGCCCGACGCATCAGATTTTCGTCTGGTTCTTGCCCATGAAAATGTTTGTAGGCATGTATTGCCTGGTTGATAAGCCATTCTTCGCCTGGTATTCCAAAAGCCCCTTGTTTTAGGGCAAGGCCAAGGGCTTTCTTGGTTTTATAGTCTGCATCTAAAAGCACAAGATCTGGATGCAGCCATTCCTGCTGCAACAGGTTATGCTCTGAAGCCAGGCTAGATACAACGATAGAAGCTTCTTTCAGCAAAATAGGAAGCTCTCTGACATCATAAGAGGTACAGGAAAATTCTTTTGCCAGGAGATCAGCCTTACTTTTGGTTCGGTTCACAATGTAGACCAATGCTCCGCCTTCTATGAGTGCGCAAACCGCGGCTCTGGCTGCTCCTCCTGCCCCCAAAACAATGGCTTTTTTATCTTTTAAAGAAATCCCATTTTTTATAAAAGAATCCAAGACACCCATGGCATCGGTATTATAGCCAAAGAGCTTGCTGGCTTTAGAAACAATGCAATTAACACAGCCAATTTTCTGAGCAAAAGCATCCACTTCGTCCAAAAAAGGCATGATTTCTTCTTTGAAAGGCGAGGTGACATTCATACCAGATAGCCCCAGTTGCCTGAGTAGATCAATGGCTTCTGCTGCACTGTCAGCAGCAACTCTTGTATAGTAACCAGAATTGCTATTCAATAAGGATGGATTAAAGAGAAAGGGGCTTTTGCTATGCAAGATAGGGCTTCCTGCCACTGCCATAAGCCGAAAATCAGGCATTATCGCTCTCCTGATGAAAAAAGGTTTATGTTGATTTTTAACATAACCTATTGGAAAATAAATATATAAAAGTTTTTAAAGGGGGCTTGGGGGAAAATTTTTACAAAAATTTTCCCCCAAATAAAAATCTCTTTGCGTAACTCCTATTATTTAGTCCTCATTCCCTATCTATTTTTTTTATAAAGAAAAATAGCCGCTGCGAAGAAAAGCAAAAAAGTGGAAGGTTCGGGAACATTTGTATTGAAATTGGCTTGTATAGAATAGGTTCTATTGTCAGCATTAATAAAATCAAGAGTTTGGCCGTTTGTTATTCCTGGTGTGCTGTGAGCCCATCTTACTCCACCAGTTTCTCCTGTTCCTGGAGTCCCAAAGTAGATTGAACCACCTTGAGAAGGAACAGATGTCGTTGCTGTGAAACGCCAGCCAATAAAATCTCCTGCTTGAAATTGGATCTGGTTGGCAGATGCTATGGAAAAGGTTTGGCTGCCAGTGCTGTTGGTAGTCACTGTATTTTCTCCAACAAGCATGTATACAGTGCCAGAAACTTTGCGGTAGACCTGCAAAGACAAGGGGCCGCTTCTTGTTCCATATATATTCCAGGACTCAATCTTTCCCGAAATATTGAAGGATACACTTGTATCGACAAAATTAATATATGTTGCTGAATCTTGATAGGAACGAGATATAATATTATGCCCTATAGTTTCAGCCCATACACTGCAATATAAAAGGAATAAAATAATAAAAAACTTTTTCTTCATGAAAAACTCCTTTCTGTAACGATGAATTTGTCTACAGCGTTGTTGAGTTCTGTGAAATCAATAGGCTCTATGATAGCATTTCCGATTTGCTTTGGCAAAACAAAATAAATGCTATTTTGTTCTCTTTTTTTATCTTTCTGGATGGCATCCTGGAGTTTTTTTTTGTCTGCCTGGATTGTGGTTGGCAAGCCAAAGTCGGTTAGTAAATTTTGGATTTTCTCTAGTTCAACAAGAGAGAAAATACCTTTTTGTATGGCTAACTGGCATGCCAATATCATGCCAATGCTTACGGCTTTACCATGAGCTATAGCGCAAACTTTTTCCACTGCATGACCAAACGTATGCCCAAAGTTGAGTTTGCGCCGCTCTCCCATTTCCTTTTCATCGCGAGAAACAATTTCTGCCTTGATTTCCAAGGAACGCCAAACCATTTCTTCCAGGATCTCTTTGTCTAAATTTAAAATCTTTGTGTGGTTAAGGGAAAGAAAAGAAAAATAATCCCTGTCCGCGATGATCGCATGCTTTACTACCTCGCCTAATCCTGAAATGAATTCTTCCTTGGGCAAGGATTGGAGCAATTCTGTATCGCATATAACAAAATCAGGCTGATTCCAGGTTCCGATTCTGTTTTTATAGCCAAGCAAATTAGCCCCATTTTTCCCCCCAATGCTTGCATCTACCTGGGACAAAAGAGAGGTAGAAACGAATCCGAATCGTATCCCTCGCAGGTAAATCGACGCTGCAAAGCCCGCCAGATCACAGACCAGACCTCCGCCAATCGCCACTATAAAACCTGATCGGTCTATATTCCATTCGCTCAGTTGTATGCAAATCTCTTCTACTGTGGAAAGGGTTTTTATTGCTTCCCCTGTTCCTATTTTAATGACAGGACAATCTGGGAATTGGTTTTGGTAAATTTTGCTGATGTTTGTGTCTGTAATGATGATCGTTTTATGAGCAGGGATGTATTGTTTTAGGTTTGCCAGACTTTCGCCAAGAAAAACTATACTTTGGGAGGATTGTGTTTGTATTTTTAGGGTTTTCAATATTGTTTCTCCTGTCTTGTACCAGGGTATAATTCCATAGCTGCCAAATGAAAAGGTGACAAGAATAAGGCCAGATATTTTTATACATTTTGATTATTAAAAGAAAAATCTAATGTAGATAAGACTCTATCAATCTATCAAAAGAAAAAAATATTTCAAATTTTTTCTAAAAAATTGCCATACTGTTTCCTATCTTGTCCAACCTTCTGGTAATATTAATAGGAGTTACGCAAAGAGATTTTTATTTGGGGGAAAATTTTTGTAAAAATTTTCCCCCAAACCCCCTTTAAAAACTTTTATATATTTATTTTCC
>JABWCH010000039.1 GCA_013359215.1 Candidatus Brocadiia bacterium
AAAGACAATTCGAGGTGAAATATCTCAGGAAGAAATAGCAAAAGGAAATGGGAGGCAAATATATTTTTCTGGAAAAGTCGTCTATTTTTTCTTATGCTATTTGTTTATCTATGTAGACAACATAGCGATATTTTCTTCTCCAATATTTTTCTACATCCACATGCCTTATAAAAAGGCTATTGCCTTCTGTCTGGAAGCGATTCCACCATTCTTTGGCGTAGTATGCGTGGCATGGATAGCCTTGTTCTTCTCCGTATCCATCCCACAAGGCTCTCATTTTTTCTTCGTTGATGGATCGGAATGCCTCATCAACAACATCAGCGATAATGATTTTTCCGCCAGGCTTTGTAATGCGGATCATTTCCTGGACGCTTTTTTCTGCATCCTCTTTTTTCTGGATATATTGGAAAACGCTATTAGAAAGTACAATATTGTATGATGCTGAAGGCTCTTGGTTTAAACCATCTGGCAAGATCCCGACTTTAAAATAGCGAGCTTCTTTTTCAGGAAGAATTTCTTTTTGGATTCTTTGGATTGCGGAAACAGCAGCATCGATTCCTGCTACCGTTATGTCAGGATAGAATTTTTTTATCGTGAGCAAAAAGCATCCGCATCCACATCCTGCTTCAAAGATTCTATCTTTTGGCTGAATCTGCCCTTGAATCACATCCGCGACGTAGTCTTCCCAGAGTGCTATATCTTCTATATCTTTCCACCCACTCATCTGGTGGAGATGGATATGTTTTCTGTCTTCTGCTATTTCATTGAACAGGTCAATCCATTGGGTTTTCATTTTTTCGCTACTCCTGTTCCCAAAAAGTTCCCAGTGCGTTGTATAAAAGCTTTTAAAGGGTGCTTGGGGGAAAATTTTCCCCCAAATAAAAATTTCTTTGCTCCTATTTTTTTACTCGAAATTGTACTTTTTTGCAAAGGCGAATAAGGCTTGTTCAAAGATTTCCATGGGTGGTCTTACCAGGCCAGCACCGATCTGCCCTACTCCTGGGTTTTTATGGGCAATGCCTGTATTTACCCTGGGGGTAATGCCTTTTTCTACTACCTTACGTATGTCTATGCCAACGGGAGTTCCCTGGAAATCCAACTGGGGGATAGTAAAGAATCTATGTTTGCCATGGGTAATCTCGTACATTTCCAGCGTGCTGTTGAGAGCGTCTTTAGGCGTTCCGCTCACAAAGGTTACAATTGCAGGAGCTGCTGCCATAGCAAAAGCACCAATTCCCGAAGTTTCGGTTATTGTGCTGTCGCCTATGTCAGGGTTAGCATCTTCTGCTTTAAACCCTGAGAAATAGAGTCCTTTGGGGATTTGTGCAGGGGCGGTAAACCATTCTTCTTTTCCTAGCCCTGAAATACGGATGCCAAAGTCTGTTCCATTGCGGGCCATCGTACAGACGATTGTGCTTCCTTCTATTCCCATGGCACTGTCAGCAATGGCTTTGCAGGAAGCCATGATGGGATTCAAGACCCACAAAGCGTTGTTGCCTGTAAAATCCAGAATTTGCGAAGCAGTAAGGGAATTTTTGCAAACTTTAGCAATAGCAGGGCTGATGGCTTTGAGGAAAAGAAGTGTGCCTGCTTTGTTTCTGTTGTGGCCTTCATCTCCCATGTGTAAAGCCTCTGAAATCAAGGATCGCATATCGATTCCTTTGGTTTCCAGGATAGCTTCTTTCATGACAGGGGCAACAACATCTTCGAGCCATCTCAGACGATCCAGGACATCCTGGCTGAATGCGCCATAGCGCAATACTTTGCCATAACCTTCATTCAGATTACAAAATGCGCGGTTTCCATGCGTTTTATTCTCGACAATATACACGGACATAGAGGGGGAAATAATACCAGCCATAGGGCCTACTGCCTGGTGGTGGTGGCAGGGAGAAAGCTTGATTTTCTTTTCTACCATCAGTTGAACAGCTTCCTGCTCTGTCTTTGCTTTGCCTTCCCAAAGCAAAGCACCAATAACCGCGCCTTTTAAAGTACCGCATGCTCTTTCCCATGTTATGGGAGGGCCTGCATGCAAAAGCATATTGTCTTCCATGCCTGGAATTACATCTTTTGCTTTGCCTAAACCAACCAAAACAGGATGGGCTTCGATCATCCTCTGGGTAGTTTCTGCATTCGCTTTTTCAATGTCTATCATAAAATGCCTTTCATAGATAAAAATTTAGATAAATAAAGACGAAGAGGCTATGGATTGAATTTTCCTAAGATGGCTTTAAATAATGTCGATAGAAGGTCATAGTTACCGCGTATAAAGCTAATTTTAGTAGGGGCTTTTTGTCCCTGGGGATAGATGCGAGAAACAGGGACTTCGCAGACTTTATATCCTAGCCTGGGTATACGAACTGACAGATAGGCCAAAAGTTCATAGCGTATAAAAATATCGCGGAAAGGGTTGACTTTAGGGTCGCTTAAAACTTTTGCCTTGTATGCTCGGAAAGCATTCGTGGTGTCTGTATAGGAAAAGCCAGCACCAAGAGAAATCAAAGGAATATGGATAAGCTTGACAGCCCAATGTCTTATAAAAGGAGTATTGACAGCTCTTCCTCCTTTTATGTACCGAGAGCCTTGCACCATATCCCATCCTTCTTGCAATTTTTGGATAAACAAAGGGATGCTTTCTACGCTGTCTTTGTTGTTGCCATCCACAGTGATGATTCCTTCATAGCCTTGGGTTAAGGTGTAGGCAAAACCCATTCTGATTTGCGCTCCTTGTCTGCCTGGGCCAGTCTTTGTCAACAAGGTTCTTACATGAACTTCCCTTAAGAAGCTTTCTTCGAGAGATCCGTCCGTGCTTCCTGCGTCCAGAAGAACAATATCGGCTACTTTATGGATTCCCTGTTCAGCCATGCGTTTCAATTGAGACTGTATCCTGCTGCCTTCATTGATGATAGGAATGCAAACACAATACGAATTTTTTTTCTCTTGTAGCTCTTGTATTGTATATTCTGGAACTTGCCAGCTAGATGTTTCCATACCAATCTCTTACCTTTTCTAATGCCTGAGATACGGCTTTTTCATTTTTTTCCATAATCCCTTGCTTCATTTCAATAGAAATCCAGCCCTGATATTCCTGCTTTTTTAAAAGCAATGCCATGCTTTTGTGAAATTCCTGGGCATCAGGCAATGCCAAAAAAGGCGAGCTTACATGGAAATGGCCTATCCATCCCAAAGCTTCGGGAAGGATGGCTTCCCAGGCTTCCTGGTTGATCAAAATTGTCCCTGTATCAATATGAAGGCGGAAGCCAGGATGGTTTACCTTCTTGACAAACTCAAGACCTTCTGGCGTGGTATTGATAAAATCCGTGCCATACTCTTTGGGGTTTGGCTCAATGCATAAGAGAGTATTGTGCTGTAATGCTTTTTGGCCTGCTTCACAGAAAAAATCTATGGCAATTTTTTCTGCTGTTTCCTGGGTTAAGCCATTTTTGCATCGATTCTTAGGTGAGCCAAAGACAAGGGCTTTTATTCCCAACTGTTCTGCCAGCACCATACATTTTTCTAGTTGCAAAAGAAGGTTTTTTCTGGAAAGATCATCGCCAAACAAAAACAAATCCTGGCGGCGATACAGCAAAGACTGCATGGCAACCAAAGCAAAGCCATGCTTTTGCACGCTTTGCCTGAACTTTTCTATGGTTTCGCTTGTTTCCTCAAAGATTCTTTCCGAAATTCGGTTCGGCGCAATCTCTAATCCCTGAAAACCATATTTTTTCATGAGGCTGTAAACAGGCTCGTCTTCCTCTTGCAACCACGCGATGTTCGAGATACAAAAATTCACTTGCGCTCTCCTTGTACAAAGCTTTTGATCCTGGCAAGAACTTCAGTCTTACGATACAGATAGTTTCCTGCTCCATGATAAAGATCATGGTGGATCGTTTTTAGATCATAATACACAGGAGCTTTTTCTGTTGTATTGGAAAAATCTATGCCAAAGCCTTGTCTGGCGACCTCTTGTACACTAACAGGCTCGGTGGCAAAATGAACCAGCTTCAAACCTTGCTTTTGGGCAATGAGAATATGCTGCCATAGATCTTTAAGGTCATAAAACTGGAACTGGCTTCTATGGTCTGTGAGATGCAAAAGGTTATTGTGTATCATATCATAAATAAAATTTTTTTTCAGCCCTTTTCCAAAAAGACCAGGAAGCCTTACAACCAGGCAATCTGGAAAATGCTGGTAGGCCCATTCCTCTACCTGGTAGCGATGAAGCCCGTAAGGATGCAGCCCTTCTGTCACGACCTTATCTTTTTCCGAAACGCCGACAGGGTTTTTATAGACATCCACCGTAGAAATTAAAAGGAACTTTTTGGCTCTTACTTTTTCCAGGGGCTGGAGAAGCAAGGAAATGTTCTGCCTGTCCATTTCTGGATTTTGGTTGGCTTTCCATTTTTCTGCATACACGCCAGCACAAACCAGAAGATCAAAGCTTTTCCCCTGGATTTGCTGGATATTTTTGCTATTGTAGCATTCATCAAAATGTGCCTGAGATAAAAGGTTGCTTCCCACGAATCCTGTATGTCCAACTAAAGCAGTCAAACTCATAGTATGATTTCCTCCTGATTTTTATTTCCTTTTGAGTACAAACAAAACAAAGCCATTTTTAGCCAATCGCATTTCTACCTTATAATTTTCCTGGATAAAACGGTATATCTTAAGCGCAAAGTCTCTCCCTATAGACCGAAAGCCATAAGAATCTAGCTCCATATTGTGTACAACAATATAGTCAGGAGGGCAGTGCATCAGACTTTTTACGATATTTTCCTCTCCCATCAATTCCACATAAGGCGGAATCAAAGAATGGTATCTTGGATGAGAAAAGCGGTCAGAGGCAAAATTCAATATATGGCCTTCTGGGATTACAAGAAACCATGACCTGGCATCGCAATTTTCCTTTAGATATTCATAAGCCTTAGAAAAGGTAAAGGCCAGATCCTCTGTTCCATAGATTGTGCCTCTTTCCGTTGCAAAGGGATATACATTTTCCAGATAGGCTTTTTGTAGATTAAACAAAGCAAAAGAAATTCCTAGGAAAAAAAAGAAAACAGCCCATGCTGCCTGCCAGATTTTCTTATTTAAAAAAGGAAAAAACTGTGGAAAGAATTCCACCAAAAAAACAACCAAAGAAAACAAAAGCAAAGGAAGGGAATAAGTTCCATAAACGCTTAAATTCAAAAAGAAAAATCCTTTATATCCTGATAAAAAGCTCATAAAATAAAAGCCCAAAAAAAGTTTTTTATGAGCATCCCAGTTTTTCCATGCCTTTTGATAGTACCCAAGGCATAAAAGAAAAACAAATACTATTGCATGAACAGCAGGCAGCCAGGAAAAGGAATAGACATAGCTGATTTCGCTAATCCAGGAAAAAGGGAAAAGCCAGGTTGCTAAAAGTAAAATAAAAATTTGGCAATATCTGGGCAGAGAGAGCTTCCTGCTTTTGAGCCAGGGGTTACTCACAAAGAGCAAAAGGATATAGATAAGCCCAATAGCAAGGCAAGCATTGTATCCAAATTCTAGCAAATTTTTTACATTGATGGAGAAGATTTCCTGGTCATAGAACAGCCCTACGGTTTCTTTATAGAAAATTTGTATGCTCTTCAACTGAGGAAGCTGCCAGAAGATATTCATAGCTTCCAGGAAAGAATTCCAGGTTAATCCTTGCCCAAAAAGCACGAGGAAAGAAAGGCAAGGAATAGAAACAAAAGCTAAAATACTCCCAATCCAGTACTTTGCTTTCCACCGCAAAAAGCCCAAAAAAATAAAAAGAAAGATGCAATAAAAAGAGTATTCGTATTTGCAAGCCAGCGACATTCCCATAAAGAAGCAGGACAAAACCCCCATTTCTGGGAGATGGTATTTATAGGAATACAGGCATAAAAGCACGGAAAGCAAAAAAAATCCCAGGGCATAGAGCATGGCATAGCTATAAGGGAAAATATAGTTGCAAATCCAGACACTATAAACACAGGATGCCATGATGAAGAAAACAAGGGAAATGCTTATCGCCTGCGATGCAAAAATTCGAAAGATCAAATAAAGAGTCGCCAGAATCACTAAAGTCTGGATTAAACCTGCCATAAACAGCGTATCCAGGCTGATTCCCAAAAGAAGATAAAGGCTTGCATTGATCTGGTATGACAAAGGCCCATATACATTGAGTATATCCTGATACAAAACCTGCCCCTTGAGCATGGCATCAGGAATATAGGCTTCTCTGCCGCAATCTACCAGCATGCTACCCTGCCTGCCCCAGAACAAAATAGCAAAAATGCAAACAATCAGAAGCAAAAAGCAACAGGAAACGATTTCTGTCCTGTTTTTTTGGCAAAATGATGAAATCATAAAAATTCTTTATTAAAATAGAAAAATTTATAAAATTTTTTGGGCATATTAATATTTCAAAATCATCCCTGCGCTGCTTGCTCCAGCCCCATGAGCCATAAGCATAACCCATTGGTCTCTTTGGAGTTTTCCTGATTCTACCAGGCCATTTAGGTTCAATATGGGCATAGCAGCAATAGTATTTCCATATTGGTGAAACAGGCTCATGCTTTTCTCTTTAGGAATGCCTATAGCAGCACACTGAGCTTCCCAAAGCAAAGAAGACTGGTCAGATGTAATAAAATAAGAAATTTCCTCTATGCTCAAGCCTGTTTCTTTAAGAAGCTTTCCAGCAATGGCTTTTGTATACTCTATTGTACTGGCAGCAATCCCTTTAGGATCAGAGATTCTCATATTGAACATATCCCAGGAAATATCCTTGTTGTTGTTTTTCAGCAGGCTACTCCCCAGAGGAATCAAGGCAGTATCATATAAAAGGGAATTTGTCAGAATATAAGATGCAAAAAAATGCTTTTGATCGTCACAGCCAAGAAGCATCGCAACAAGCGCGTCCCCAAAAGAAAAGATGGTTTTTGTATCTATGACATTCCAATCCTGGATAGCGCGTGTCGTGATTCCTCCGCCTACAACCAAAACCAAATCATCGCCTGAATCTATATAGCGAATGGCTAAATCCATGGCATGCAAAAAACCACTGCAAGCCGATGTAATATCAAAAGCAGGGATTCCTTTCTGGGATGCCATTTTGTGCAAAATTCCAATGCTGGAAGGAGGAAGATTGTAATCCCCCACGAGCCTGGCAACCAGGATTCTGTCTATTTTTTCAAAAGGAATCTGGGCTTTATCCAGACAGTCTTGCACGGCCTTTTTCATAAGGTCTTCCACTGTATCTTCTGGCTTTGCCCATCGTCTTTCCTCGATTCCTAGAGAATATTTCACGGCACGATCTGTTGCCCTGATCTGGTATCGGTCGATAATATCCTGGTTGGTTAGAACATTCTCTGGCAAACCCTTGCCTAAAGAAAGGATCTTGGCGTATCTTTGGATTTTAAGAGGCTGAATCTCAGGCAATTCCATGGTTTTCCCTGGGATTATTCTTCACTACTCGGATTCCCGTATATTCCAAAGAAGCCAGGGCATGGCCTTTTTTGTCACAAGGACAATCAGCACTGCCACCTATAGGCTTTCCTTTGCCCTCCTGGTCTATGACCCATTCCGCAACATTTCCGCCAAGATCAAATACCAGAGTGTCTTCACTTACAGCCTTAAAGCTGCCCACCTCTTTCAGAAGCGGAGACTTTCCTGGGAGATCTTGCGCCATCAGCAAAAGCACTTTGGCATCATCAGGATTTACCTTATAGCCAGCCCAATAGTCCAGAGTATTCTCTCCCTCTTTAGCACTTTCATAGATTGCCTTCATTTCGCTTTCTTTACCCAGACGATAGGTTTCCTTGGTGAGACGACTCAGCCAGGCGCAATAGGCTTGGGCTTCTTCAAAAGAAATGCCATTGGCAGGGTAGTTGTCTGTTCCTTCCTCTACAGGGTATGCAGGGTCAAAAGCTGCATATTGGGCGCGGGTTACTTCAAACCGTCCTAAAAGAACATCCTTATATAAAACGGTTTCAGGAATGAGATGCCCCTGATATAAAACGCCGTAGTATTTCCCTGTTTTGGCGATCTTTTTTCTCTGAATCGACATAGCCAGAGGAGAATCGGATTTTAAGGCTTCATGCTTTTTTTCCTGGGTCTGGAACAAATGCTTTTCAAACCAGGCGATTTCCTCCAGGGCTTTGCGTTTTTGGTGTGTTAAACGCTGTAGGCCATGAGGTGCTCCTGGGAAAAGGATAAAACGCACAGGCGTATTGGTTTCTTGCTGCAAAGCGCGGTAGTGCATCCAGCCCTGCTGAGTAGGCACGAATCTATCTTCTGTGCCAAAAAAAATCAAGGTGGGTGTTTTGACTTCTTTCATGCGGAAAAAGGGCGATTTTTCCCAATAAAGCTGAGTGTTGGATAAAGGAGATGCCCCAAAATAGAACTGGTCGAAAACAGCACCAAAAGAGCAATTTCCCCAATCGCTGACCCATTCCACATCCCCTGCGCCTGTTACGGCTGCTTTATAGCGTGAGGTGCGTGTTGTCATGGCAATTCCAAGCACAGCTCCATTGCTCCATCCGCACAAACCCAACCTGTCTGGATCAACAAGCCCCCTGGCAATCAAAAAATCCACTCCCTTTTCTATGTCTTCCAGCTCCAAATCATAGTATTTTCCATTGCTGATGGAAGTGAGCCAATCCAGGCCATAGTTGCTACTGCCATGGTAGTTCACTGTAAAAACAAAAGCACCCTTTTGTGCCAATATGTTTCGCTGGTGTTTCCAGGAATCCTGCCAGATATACAAATCATTGGCGGCTGGCCCTCCGTGGATCATAACAACCAGAGGATATTTTTGTTCAGCCTTATAATCGTGAGGATAGAACAAAATCCCCTCCACTTCCTCGTTTTGGCTTCCCTGCCACCGCAAAGACTCAGCCCTGGCAAATCTGCGTTTTTTATAATGAGGATTGAGTTCTGTCAAAAGCTTGGGGTTTTGTATCTTCTGGTTTTCCAAAACAGCATGATACCACTGTGTAGGAAGATCAGGCTTGGAAAAAGCATAAATAAGATCACTCTGGCTGGCCGAGAGCGTCCAGAAAAAAATATAAGGGAGATGCTCCCCTTCCAAAAAAGTTTGCTTCCAGACCGAGCCTTCTTTGTAATATCGGGCTGCTTTGTAATACAATCCGTCTGCTAAAAGAGCAATAAAACCATCTTGGGTCAATTCATAGTGAGACGTAGATGCCAGACCCTTTGCCCACTTTAGGTCTACAGAAATGGCTTCTTTTGTGGCGATGTCATAGTAGTGTAAAACGGCAATCGCTGCAATCACATACTGCGGATGGTTGGAAAGGCGGCTGCTGAAGTAAAAACCCTCTTTTGTCCATCGTACTACCTCTGGATATATACGCAGCCCCCCTAGAATTTCCTGGCTGTTCTGCTTCTCGAAATCATATAACACAACAACAGGGGGGATCTTTTGGTCATAACCATATCTTAAGCTTTGATTATGGACTGCTAGGGCTTTTGAGCCATCAGGGGAAACAGAAAATACGCTGATTCTGTCTTTGTTTTCCGTAAGCCTTTTTATGGTTCGGGAAGGAATGTCTAACTTGAAAAATCGCACAGGGGCAGCATGCTCATCGTCTTCCACAACCCAGGAATTGTCTTTGATTGTCTTTATTTTGCTTTCATAATAGCAAGAATCTTCAGCACTTGTGAATACAATGCTATCCTTGCCTGTCCACTGGAATCCCTCTATGCCCTTTTCCATTTCCGTAACAGGCCAGGGTTCGCCGCCCACAGTCGCCATAAGCCATATTTGGTTCTTAGAACCCTCCTCCTTTGCCCCATTTTTTCCTTTTGGCAAAGGGCGGGAGCTAAGAAATGCAATTTGCGTTCCATCAGGCGACCACTTGGGATCGCTGTGCAATTCGCTTCCTCGCGTTAGTTCAAATTCTTTTTTTTCCCTTAAAGAAGACAGTATCAGGTTGTGAACCATCCCATCTTTATCTTTATCAGGTGTACTCTTGACCCATACACACCATTTGCCATCAGGCGAAATATCGAACTGTCCTGCACTCTGTTCTTGGATAAAATCATCCACAGACCATTTTTCATAATGAGAATTTTTTTCTTCTGTAATCATAATCTTTACTTCTGTTTGATAGTTACGCAAAGAACTTTTTTGGAGAGAAAATTAAAAAAAACAGCTATGAAATTCTATCATATTTATCGATTTTATCAAGCTATCTTTTGCTTCTTAAACTACATTACGCTCTACTTATCCCTAAAGTTTCATCCAATCTATAAAACCGCTCTCTCAATCTCTTATACAGTGAAAAAAAATCCTTATCGTTATCTTAATCATTCTCTTTATCCCTATCCTCTATGATCATTGATAAAGATTACGATAACGACATGCGTTATAAGCATTTAAAAAAACAGCTTGTATTAACCCAAAAAGCAAGATGGTTTTATCTGAAACGATCGCTCCGTGTAAGCCTTCTTTCAGGAATCAAAAAAACAGGTATCCCATTCTTTTTTGTGCCAGGCTCAAGAGTCGAATCTAATTCTTTGATTTGCCAGGCTGTACTGTTTTTGATTCCCTACAGAAGGCTTACACTACGCTCTTCTTATCCTTGATTGGATGATATAATCTATTGCAAGATAAGCTATTAAAACTTATCTGTAAAAGAAGCAAGTGATGTGTAAAACCAACGTGAAGGAAGGATTCTTTAAAAGATTCAATATCAAATTGGGCAGGCACTGTCTGTCCAATTGCTGCACTATGTTTTTTTCTATTTTTGGGATGTTTATCAGTAAATTGGGCAGGCACTGCCTGCCCAATTGCTAAGAAATGATATTCATCATAAAATTGACGCATGTTCTTGAGATTTTTGTAGAAAAACCTTTAATACCAGGGAATTCTTGCTGAATATCCAGAGAAATTTTCTCAATGACTTTTGCTCCCCATTTTTCAGAAGCTATCTTTTCGGAAAGTCTTTTGCCTATACCATAATAGAGCAGTAGCATTTCTTTATTTACCAAATTTGCTGCGGTATATTTGCTCTGAAGTATCTCATCATAAATTTATCTAGCCTATTATCTTTATTTTTGTTAAAAAATCGATCAAGATGTTTATTTTGCGGCCATCTCCGCAATTTCCTATACAGTGAATTATTTTTTTTTTAATTTTCTATAAAAGATGTTCTGATTAAAGGAAGTTTTTTTTCTTTTTTTATATTTTGTTTATGCACAAGCACAATAACACTTTCTGGTTTACCATAAAGAATTTCTCTCATTAAAGCATTGGAAAGAACTTGAAGGTGAGTAGGAGAAGAGGCGTCGTCTGGGAAAAATTGGTCTACCCAATCTTTCATGAAATTTCCCATCTCTTTTTGAAATAAAGGCTCTGATTTTTTCCACAAGGCAATCAAAGCAGTATCGTTTTCTATTTTTTCCCAAAGCATCTTAATATGGCTTTTAGCTAAAGGTATTCCTTTTTTTTCAAGCTGTTTTACAAGAAAGTCTAGTTGTTTTCTATATCCTTCTCCAAGTTTAGAAGTGTATTTCCCCTCTATAAAATTATTATTTTTGCTAAGCTCTATTGTATTTGATACTTGCATCATCATATCATACAGGGAAATTTTGATTGTCTTTTTTACTTCTTGATCCTGGGAAATTTTGCCTAGTCGAGAAATAGCTACTGTTTCTAATGATCCCCAAAGTTCCACATCTCTTTGAAATACAAAATTACCCAATAGGTTTAGAGACAAATTTCCAATATCTTCTAATTTATCAGCATTGCTCCATCTTCGAATAAAACTTTCTTTAATCTGCTTGGTTTGTTTAGATTTAAGCAAGTTAGACCAGGAATAGTTTTCTAAATCTTTTTCTAATTGTTTCAAGTTTATCAACAGTGGCGCAAGCATAAAAGTGCTGAGTTCCTGGTCAGCTAAACTTTTGAATATTTCTTTTTGTATTTCTGGCGGATAGGATTCCTGTATGATTACCGCTACTCGTTTCAGAATATCAGAAGCTGGACTTTTAAGGGATTGCAAAACCTTTTCTGCATTTTTTCTGATTTTTTCGTTTTCTGTAGATTCTATCAAAAGTTTCACGATACTGAATAATTTGCGAGGTTGATAGTGTAAGGCTGCCTGGTTGTATTGAAAATCATTGGATGTCTGCTCTGAAAAAAGCATGATGTTTACTTGTTTATCATTTTCATGGTCAACAGATCCAATTTTATTGAATTCTCCATCATATACAGGTGTACCAAAAGGGCAGACCATTTCTTTTTCTGTTTTTATTAAACCCAGAAATGAATTACTCGATTTTAAAAAAGGACATTTATCACTCAATTGGTTTGCTGCGGGAAAAATATAGCATAAAGCAAAATAGCTACATAAGAAAAAAGCAATAAGCAAAAAAGAAAACAGATATAAAAATCCAAAAGAAGCCGCTTGCTTTTTTATGATATTTTCTTTTTCTCCCTGAGAAACAATGGCTATGTTTGAGTCTTGCCTGGGAACAATGTCCGCCATTCTTGTATTGTATGGCTCTTTTTTGACTGGATCAGCAAGGGAAATAGCCAAATCAGCAGGCAAAGAATCGTTATCTATATTCCACAGTATATCCCAGAGGACATCCTCTTTTTCTATGTTTGCTTCCTGATCAAAAATCCCTAACACCATACGTGTATAAGCAGGATATTCGCTATTTTGAGATACAGAACCCGCTACCCATCTGCAAACATAGGAAGCGTTTTGAAATGAATAGCAATGGCTACCCCATTCTCTTTTTGTTATATGATGATAAACAGGATTCTTAGTACCTAAACTTTCCAAAATTTTAAGAAAATGGTCTGCCGAAATTTCGGGAGAATAAAAATAATTTAATCCCTTTTCTTTATTACAACAGTATAAAATAACGGGTATTTTCATTCCTCTAAATCCTCCTGTATATAGCCAGGTATTTGTGGCGGTTTTGCTTGAGAACACGATAGTTTAATCTCTATTGAGTCTGCTCCATCTGGAATTGAGATAGTCCCATTGAAATAATAGGGTGCCTCTTTTCTATGCGAAGAATAATAGAAAGATTTTGAAATCGTTTTAGCGCGGTCGTGAATCGTGCAAGAAAAAACCAAACTATAAGGATTACCAGGTTTCCACCAAAAAGGCCCACAAGTTGTTTTAAATTGGGGATTCCAGTTATCTACAACTTCTTGAGTAGATGCTGTTTTTCCATTGAAATTAACAGTAATTGAGCTATCAGGCCACCAAAGCCACATAGAATCTACAACAGAACATTTCTTTCCAATAGTGGCTTCTTCTATGACGATATAATAGCTTTGACCATTTTTAAAATTTTCAAACCATTTTTTCCATTTTTGTAAAAAAGGAAGCATTTTTTTGTGTAAAGGGCTGACTTGAACATAACGATCTATTAAATCATTTAGCTTTACAAAGCTTTCCATATCATAGCTATCTCTAAGCTTATATATTGGCGTGTACAGTTCAAAAGCCCAGTCATTGGCTAAAAAATTTTGCTTCTTTTGTACATCATTGCGATATGATTTATGTTCAGGATTTTTTAAATATTTTTTGCATTCTTCAATAGCTTTCTGGTATTGCTTCTGCTGAGCAAGAGATTCTATGGCGTTATAGATGTCTTTTTCCTGTTCTAATTTTAGTTTTGCTAAAATTTTTTTTGCACTATCGTAGTCGGGATATTTTTGTAAAAATTTTTTACATATAGAAATGCCCTCTACAACAGAAGTATTCTGGACTTGTTTGCACATTTCTAAAAACTCTTGCCTGTGAATTCCTTCTTGGGCTTCGGCCCTCCATCTTTTTACTAAAGCAATTTGGGAATGATGAGGATATTTTTCTAAAAAGTTGCTACAGGCAATATATCGTTCTTTTGCAAATTTATCCGAACTTTTATCTTGTAGCGATGAAAGTTCTTGCCAATCTTTTTTCTCTCTATAGAGAATGTACAACTTTTCTTCTTTTTTCGAGAAACTTTGTAACCTGTCGTCGTATTGATAGCAAGGAAATAGCTTCAAAAAAGCTTGATATATAGAATATCTCCAGGCAGTATCTTTTTCCTCTGGAAAATGGTAGGACAATTCCAAAACATTAGAATATACTTTTTCCCCAGTTTTTCCATAGACTTCATATACTTTCATAACCCATGAGCTATGGGAATGGTATTCTAAAATAGCGTCAAAACCTTTTCGTGAAGGAAGAAGACTGGAATTTTCTACAAATTTTATAAAAGAATAGTAGCTATAGAAATACCAAATAGCAGAACAAAGTATTAGCACTATAGACAAAACGGCCATTCTTCTATATTTTTTGCTTTTCTGAAAAAGTTTATTGACCTGGCTTAGCTCTGTCTGAGCCAAAGAGGATAAATCTTTGCGAGCAGTCTGTGCCAGGAAGTCTTTATACCTTTTAATAATTTCACGGTAGACCTTAGGATTTTCCTTTTGGAACTTTTGGATATTCTGTAATGAGCCAGTTTCTATTTTATCCATAGCCCATACAAAAGGTTTTTCCATGCCTGATGGAGTACATATTGAGACAGGGAAAAGAGATACATTCTGGCTGGCTGCTTCTAAAAGATTGTAAATATCACTATGCTGTGTTTCGAAATAGAGTACTGCTTTGTGATGTTCTTGCCTATAATCCTGCATATTAAAGGATTTGGCTTGTTTTGTTTGATCGTTTTTATCCCATTTGGTAATGACAATTCCAAAAGGCTTGCTGTCTCTATGAAACTGCACTTTCAATGTTTCCAGCAGTACTTCGATTTCTAATCTTCTATAAAAGGCTTCATATTCTTGTGTTCCATATTCCACCAAAAGCAAGATAGCCTGGCAGTCTTGTAAAAAATGGTATATTTGGGTTTTCAATAGCCTGCGTACCTCAGCTTCGGCATTTGTATCACGCATTATCATCGCACCCCCAAAGTCTTTGATTTCCAAAAGATTGCTAAAATTTCCATAAGTAAATTGCAATTGCAAATCAATGACCTGTAGAGGGGTAGGCTGAGCCATATTGTTTTTTTGCCAATATTGCCAGCGTTCCTTTAAATATTCTTCCGTCTGCGAATTCCCTGCTTTGGCAGAAAAGGGATTTGTTTCTTTTTGACCATAGCCGTACAATGCTGTGAGTAAACTGGTTTTTCCACTTCCACGAGGGCCAAAAATACCAATCTTATATGGCTGAGACATAGTGTCCTTCCTAATCTTTTTCCCTTAAAGGCAATTCTGGCCATCTCGCAGATGGGCATCGCAGATGTACCCTATTTCCCTCTATTTCAATATCCTGGTTTAAATATTTAGGGAGAAAAGTATCAGGGCTAGACCAGCTATAAGAGTTGTCTCTCCAATCAGTACACCAAAGTTCCAGAGATAATGATTCTGAAGACTCCAAATGCCAGGAAATCCTGCAATTTTTGTTATATACAGGATGCCAATTGTCTGCGATTGGATTGGTAAGAACTTTTTCAGAACCATAGCTCAATATAACATAAGTATCTGGTTTAAAAACTCCTTTAAAAAGACTCGAATCTTCATTTAATGAAGCTGATTTGATATTTATATCGAATTCTTTCCCTTTTTTGATCTCTTCATACCATTCTAGCCACTGACTTACATATCTAGTTTTTGTTTTGTAGTAAGCATTTTCCTGGTATTGTTTTGCATATTCTGCGATGGCTTTAATATTTTGTACATTTATATTTTCTGCTAAATTTTTTTTAGCCATGCTTTCATATAAGTTTTCTTCTATTTGGGCCAACTCTTTTTTGGCCTGTCCCTGATGAATCTGGAATTCTTTTGTCTGGATGTATTCTTTATAAGGATTTACTTGATTTAAAAAGTCTTTGGCACTTTTTGCTTTTTGCTGTACATTTTCAAAAATAGAATCCTCCCGCTCTTTGATCTTTTCTTCGATTTTGCTGCGAAAGCTTACATTAGGGTTGAACATCAGATAGTTTTGGCAATATCGAATATATTCTATCGTGTCTTTTATCTTGATCAGCTCTAATAAAAATTTACGGTATTGATCATCAGAACTCAGCTTAGCAAGCTTTGTCTGGCCTTCTTCTAGGAGTTTATTGATTGCTTGAACATTATCCGAAGTAGAGTATTTAATAACAAAATTCTGCCCTCGCTGTATCCATTGCTCCCATATTGTAGCATCGTCTATGTTCTTAGGAAAAGAAGATTTCAGTTCTTGGAATGCAATCTCTGCTTGCAAAAGGTACAAAGCGGATTCCTCCTCTTGCTTCCATGTTGTTATGGAACTTCTTTTTAAACTTGCAGGATAGGCTTGCAAAAAGGTTTCATATTTTTTTAATCGGGCTTCCATAGAATTGACATCTTTTGCATTATTACGATATTTATACAATTCTTCTAATTCAGAAAAAGCCTTTTCTTCGTTATTTTTTTGAAAATCTAGCAATTTTTTATTGATTTCTTCTTTCCACTTCAGACCATTAGCAAAAATGCGAAAGCTGGCTAAATAAGAATGCGTTTTCTGAATTACGGGGAGAGTTTCACTTTTACTATTTTCAACATCCAATGCCAACAAAAGGTTCTGATATTCATTTTTTTCATACAAAAAGTCAGCTAGAATAAGAATAAGAAACATTGTCAAGCATAGTATGGCGGTGCGTTTTGTTCTTCTTTTCCATAGAGCCTGATTTAGTTCTCTTATGCGGTGCCTGGCTTTTTCATAGTAAACACCAGCGTTTACATTTTTACAGAATTTTGTATATTCCTGAATGCAAGCAGAAAAATTTTTAGGATTGTCTTTTTCGAACAATTCACATTTGCTGTAGCTTAATTTATCTATTGTTGAGCCAATCCAGGTAAAAGGCTTTTCTAAATTGAAGGGTTTTATTTTTTTATAGTCTAGTTGACCATCGGGTGTCTTCATTTCAAATCCAAAGGCAGAAGATGCGAATATCTGTAAATTCTGGGAGTGTTCTTGAACTAGAGCATATAAATTTTCATAATTTTGTTTTAAAAATTCTTCTACCTCTTTAGCCTGGTCTGATTTTCCTGTAGAAGAGATAATTTTATCCCACTTGGTAATTACTATGGCAATGGGCCTGGTAATCAATTCTCGATTATTTTGTTCATGGAGGACTTCCATCAAAGAATCCAGCTCTACTCTGCGATCAAACTGGCTCTGAAAATCAGGTTCGCCTGCTTCAATAAAAATCATAAGCCCTGAAGATTCCTGGAAGGATTTGCGCAAAGCATCTTTGAGCTTCTTTTTTACTTCGTCCTGCCCTCGGTCCTGCATCACCAATGCGCCTGCAAAGTCTTGTAATTCTATGTCATAGGCCTGGCGATTGGCAGAAAAAACCAAATGGAGAGGAATGAGGCCCAAAGCAGTAGGGGCTAATTCTGTTCCAGTGAACAATTGATGCCATCTTTCAGCAAGATAATTTCTGGTAGGTTCATCTTTGGCGGAAATAGCAAACGAACCGACTTTTCCTCCCTGAGCATATAAACAAGTAAGATAGGTTGTTTTGCCACATCCTCTAGGCCCAAAAATGCTCAATTTCATGCAATGTCCTTTC
The DNA here is from genome assembly GCA_013359215.1 of Candidatus Brocadiia bacterium. GTDB lineage: Bacteria > Planctomycetota > Uabimicrobiia > Uabimicrobiales > JABWCH01 > JABWCH01. The sequence continues at coordinate 17,557 of JABWCH010000039.1, forward strand.
TAAAACTTTTTTTCTAACATCAATATTGCAAAAAATATCAATAAAACCAATAAAATATTGATCATAACGCATTTTGTAATGCCATGTGTGAGTTCTTGGGAATTCTTCTTTTCGCTGGCTCCTATCAAATAGCTGGCGAGTCCTGTTGCAACGCCTGTAGATACAGTCTTTAGAATAAACCAGCCCCATCCATGATAAAAAGGAAATACCCCAAGCAGTTGATGAAAAGCTACATGCCATTCCTGGTAGCTTATAGCTTCTTTGAGAAGTAGTACAATAAAGAGCGAAGCCATCATGAAGCCTATAAAAGCAATGCTGCTTAGCACAAAAAAACCTGTGCCAAAGGCCCATACGATTTTATCGAGAAATAGACGTTCAGGCTGGATTCCGTAAACTTTGTAAGCGTCTATCTGTCGGGTGAGTACAAGATTACCAAGATAACCTGATATGGCTGCACCAGATCGGGTTGCCATAAAAACAGCAGTAAATAAAGGACAAATAACAACAAAGGATACTTTGCCTATAGCAGAGAGTGCCTGGCTAAAAAGCAAAGGGTCAAGGTATTTCTGCAATTCCCCAAAATTTTCGCTTAAACTAAAATAGGTTGCCAGCATCCCTAGTAAAAAACCGCTCATAAAAATAAAGGGCATTGCCTGTATAATGGAAACAAGGAAAATTTTACAAGCCAGCTTCCAATGCCATTCGCGTTGTTTCAGCGATGGTAAAAAAGCATACCTCAAAGCAAAAATCGCCTGGCTAAGGCGAAAAATTTTGCATAAAAAATCTTGCCATGCTTTTTGCATACACTCTCTATGAGCTAATTTTTTCCTGTTTGCTTTCGTGATGCCTTCAAGACGTTCCTGAATATCACGAAGAATTGCCTCTATTCTCCTCCCTGATGGATGAATGCAATATAAGGAACCACTTCCATCCAGAATTCCGATGCGATCTATCTTCTCGGATAAAGAAGGCTCTTCTAAAAAAGGCCGATAGTCATGGGTTACTATGATAATAATCTTATCTGACGTGGCCTGCCCCAAAATCAGCTTTGCTGCCTTTCTGGCACTGGACGGGTCAAGACCTGAAGTGGGTTCATCAAAAATCATAACACGCGGAGTAGCAACCAGCAGTCGGCACATGGCAATCCTTTGCTTTTGCCCACCTGAAAGGCTGCTGACTTCCTTTACCCCAAGAGCATCTTCAACGCCTAACTGCTCAGAAAGATACTGTACATGGTTTTCCAAATCAAGAGGGGAACTATATTTTTCGCTTATCTGGCCTGTAAAAAGAATGTTTTCCTTTGGACTGAAGTCATCAAAAAGCGCGAAATCTTGAAAAACAAGCCCAACTTCCCTGTGCAATTCTTGTGGGTATTTCAATTGCATCAGCTCCTGGCCCAGCAGTTGGAAAGAGCCTTGCATTTCCATCTGGGGGGTCAAAGGTGTTATTAATCCTGTCAAAAGCTTCAAAAGAGTGGATTTCCCACTCCCACTAGCTCCTACTAAAAGAAACACAGAACCCAGGGGAATCTCCAGATACACACGTTCTAGCAAATGCTTTATCGTATCTTTTTCCCGAATTTTCAAAGAAAAATTTTCAATTTTTATGCCATTCATAAGAATATTTTCAAAAAAATAAGATAGGAAATGAGGTGGTTATTTTACAATTAGTTCAATCTTTTCACCATTGAACAAAGGGTTAGTATCAATCATAATTTTTTTTACTATAGACAACTCAATTCTAGGGATAACAATAGACCTTTTTTTAGCATCATTGTTTTTACTAAATAAATTTATGGTAATTTCCTTTATGGAGGAAGGAAATTCAAAAACAATCTGATCTTGAATTATAGAAGAATTTATTTTTTCCTCTGCTTTTAAAGAAAGGCTAAATTCGTAAATAGACGTAACTTCAGTTTTCATCAATACTAAATTGGCGAAATCTCTTCTCAAAATCTCAAAACTTTGGTTTTCTTTTTTATCAATTTTAAATTGATAATCATCTTTTATAATTTTTAAATATACTCTAAAAGGTAATGTGGTTTTTCCTCTTTTCTGCCATGCATCAATTTCCTCTAATTTTTCTTTTAATCTCTTTTTGTCCTTATATCCTATATCTACATAATCAATATGCTGAGATAATGAATTATACAAACTTTCTATTTCTTTCAAAGATATTGGATTTTCATCTTTTAATTGTATACCATTTTGAAAATTTTCTAACTTGCTTTTTAAGTTTTTATACTGCATAAGCATTTGATTGCATGAACTATCTATTTTTTTATACATTGCGTCTTTTAAATTTTTGAGCTTCTCTATTCTTTCCCGCATCTTGTTAAAATATATCTTTTCTGAGCTAAGTTCTCCAAACTCTTCAGATAATTGTCGATCCAATTTTATGGCGTTTTCTAAATAATCCCTTTCTTTCAAAAATTCTTTTTCTTTTTGAAAGAAATTTTTTTCAGCAACACTTAGCCAGTAAACAAGATAACTCAAATAAACTGATACTAAAATTTCCTTTTGGGAAGAATTTTTTATTAAATCTTTGCTATTAGAAATATTTTCTAAAAATTTTAAAATTGGATCGTTATAAGATTCCTCTGAATTCATTTCAAAAAAGTCTTTGAAATCCTCATTATCATAGATACCAGGGAATTCCTTCACAAAAGTCTTAAAAGTTATGAATTGATTTTCTTGTATAGAGTTTTGTGTTACTTTTTCTGTTACCTCTGGCAGTTTCGATATGTCAAATTTTGCTTTGGGTTTTATGTTAGTATTGTCTGGCTCTTTTGTATTATTATCATCTGGCTTTTTCATATTAGCAGCATCATCGGGCTTTTTTATATTAGCAGCATCGTCTGGTCTAAGTTTTGTAATAGATTGTCTACTATTCTCTTTTGAGAGTACATCTTGCTCCTGATTAATACTCATTAGTACTATTATTATACAAAATAATCCACTAAAAATCAGCAATCTTTTCCATATTTTTTTATCTTTTTTTTCTACAATATCCTTTTCTACTGTATTTATGGCGATTGATTGCTCTGGAATATATATTGATAAATAAAGTTTAGAAATATCAGCAGATACAGATAATTCTTGCAGTCTCTGGAAAATCTCGTATTCTTTGTCTATGCTTTGTTTATAAGGCAGCAAAGCCATCTTTACCGTGTTGAAAGACCGCCCATACCTTTCCATACCTCCTGCTGACACAGACCAATAAACCCAAAGTTCCTGCCCTTCAAAAGTATAAGGCATATTTCCTGTTTGGACAGACTCTACTTGATAAGGTAACAGAATGGGATTATAAGTACACGTAGCCAGAGCATTATTGATAGCAAGGATTTTGTCAGCACTAATTTCAGAAGGATATAAATATTGTTCACCTTGTGGCTCTATCCAGGTATGAATGCAAACTGGGACTCTCTCCATGAAATACTCTCCTTTTTTACTAATGAATCAATAGAAGCTAAATCCAAAAGAAGCAAAAACTAAACAAAGTCTGATTATTAAAAAAATCATCTCTAAAAGGATTTTGCTATCTTTAAAAATTCTCCTAGTTGTTCTTTATGGATTTTTTTTATTTCAGAATATATTGCTCTTTCTGTGGTGATCATAAGTATTACTCCTTTTTTAGCATGTATAAAGATGCCAGTATGGTAGAAATTTAAACCTTGGCGACTTTTAAACCTATTTTTGAAAATTCTAACATGATTTTTTCTCAAAGAGAAACTTTTTCCTATAGTATATTCCTTTTATTTTCATTCAAAACGAATGTTTTGGATGGCATTTCTTTTAGATAAATGCCATAATAGATTGATATAAAATAGATTGGAAAACATTCATTTTGAATAGCTTTCTTCAAATGAAATTGATATAATCTTCACAAATATTCATCAGAAAAGGAAAGCTATTATGGATGAAATAGTAATTTTGGAGAGTAAGAGCCTGTAAGAGTCTGGAAGAGCATTATTGTAGCACAGATGAATATTTAGGGGTAGGGTAATTAGCCAGCTTGCCAGGAACGTTATGGGTAACCAAAGAGCAAGCTGCTGAGTTTTATAAAGTACCTATCCAAACTTAGGAAACAGAGAAGAATTTTTCATTACATGCTATCGTTTTTAGAAAAATCCAGGTTACAGGAATGGCTGGACTGGCTAAAAAATTCTTGTTCCTGATAGTTTCATTCTCCTGATAGTATCGGAGAGGGAGAATTTTTGGCAAATACCTATATTTGCCATTATAAAGTAAAAAAATATGCTAAAAAAGAGAAGAAAATGAAAAAAAACTTATCTTTAAAAAAGTATTCTTCTCCATCTACAACCAAATCATCGCCCGTTGCGACTCCATTTACAATTCATAGGCACAGGAGCATCAAGACGTTGGATTATTCCTGGGCGGGCTTTGAGTATGCCGTTCATCAAGGTTTGCCAGGAAATTTGATGGTGGAAACGAACCAGTGCATGGCGTTCGGCTATGTATTGCTCTCGTATGGCCTCGTATTCTGGGTTATATGATATATGGGAATAACCATTGCATTCCAGGCATAGATTTAGGGATTCTACGAAGAAATCGACTTTGTGTGTGCCTATTTTATAATTGTGATGCAAGCCCAATCCTTCAAATACCTTGTCGAAAATTTCCTTCCATTGCATTTCGTCTTTGCTGGAGTTGCTGAACAGAAGTGCTGCGTCTCCCAACAGGGTTCGCTTTATCTGGATTCCGATTTCCGTATCCATTCCCAGAATGATCTTCACGGCATTTTCCAGGCTATAGCCATTCATTCGTGTGGCTTTGATGCCCAATCCCTGGATTATCTCCTGGCTCAGGCGGATGGGCATTATGGTCTTGGCATGCTTTCGCAGGAAGTTGTTCAGGCTATGCTCTGAAATTTTTAGGAATTCCAGGATGTCTTGTTTTGTTGCAATATTATTCTTCACAGAACATCGTAACCCCCATTCCTGCACTGCCGCCACTGCATCCACATAGTTCTTT
>JABWCH010000384.1 GCA_013359215.1 Candidatus Brocadiia bacterium
ATTGGAAAATAAAAATATAAAAGTTTTTAAAGGGGGTTTGGGGGAAAATTTTTACAAAAATTTTCCCCCAAATAAAAATCTCTTTGAGTAACTCCTATTAGCTAAGATCTTTTAAAAAACATCGAAAGTCGACTATAGATGAAACCTGCTTGCAATTTTTGCATGCCTTTGTTAAACTAAGGTACAGGTATCTTCTAATTCAAAACTTTCTTAAAAAAATCACTAGAAGGAATCATTTTACTGCTAAATTTTAAGAGGTGAATATGCATTTTTATAAAATAAACTTAGGTTGGCTAAACTTATATAGATTCCTTTGTCTTTTTATAGCTTTTTTATGCGGATGCAGCAGCTATGATGCGCAACATAGGGCTATTTTCCAAGCCTACTATCAGAATAATTTTTCTACTGCTGAACAACTGACAGATCAGGTTCTGGATTCTATGGGACGAAATGACGAAGACAGACCACTGCTACTTTTAGAAAGTGCCTCGATTGCCTTAGCAATGGGAAACCAGAAAAAGGCAACTGCTTGTTTGAGGGAAGCGGATGCAATGACAGAAGTGCTGGATTTGAGCGGTGATCCTGGGCAGGTTGGAAAATATCTTTTCAGCGATAGCTCAGGGATGTATAGGATACAGCCGCATGAACAGATCATGACGAATGTTTTGAATGCCATTGCCTATTTAAGCATAAACGACCTGCAAGGCGCGAATGTGGAAATCAAAAGGGCCAAGAGCCAGGAAGAATACTGGGTTGGGCTTCGTGGGCAAAATATGGCACAAAATGCTCTTTTACAAATGTTAGGTGCTTTGGTTAGCATTAAATCAAACAAAATTTCTGATGCCAGCTTTTATACCAGGGAGTTAGGCAAATTCATAGGGCAGGAAGAAGCCAAAAATCTGGTTAAGCCTCTAGGCAAAGGAGAAAAAGAAATTCTTGTGGTTGTCATCAATGGCAAAGCTCCTGTAAAAAGGGAAGTAAAGGAGTTTATACCTGGAAGCCAGATTGCAAGAATTATAAGCCATACTGGCTATACAGGCGATTATCTTATTTATCCTGCTTTGACTGTAAGGCATAGTCCTTTTTCTTATGCAGAGGTTTCTGTTGGTTCTGCTTCTTTTGGCCCGTGTATAGATTTATTGAATCTGGAGTCTCAGGCGCTTTCCTGGTATGAGCAGCAAAGAACCAGAATCATGATTGCTGCTGCCACCAGAATGGCATTTCGCGCTGCTGCTTCTACAGCCGCAGCCAAGGGAACAGAGTACGCGCTTAGAGACAAAAACAAGAAAGACAACGATGAATCAGCAAGAATCATAGGCAGCCTGATTGGCAGTCTGACAAAATCTGTTATGGAAGCTGTTGATGCTGCGGATACGCGTTGCTGGACTTTGCTTCCTAAAAATATTCTTGTCAAAAGAGTGGTAGGAAATTTCCCTGATCAGGTTTCCGTAAACCTTACCATACGTGGTTCTTCCTATAGTCAGTTGTCAAAGCAGCTTTCTTTGGGCAATGGGATTAACGTTGCATTGTTTATAACACCTTAATTTTTATGGAGTTTATCTTTATGAGACTATTTTTTTTATTGCTTGTTCTCGTTTTTTTAGTAGCATGCCATACACCCCAGGTAAGAAGAGGAAATGAAGACCCTAGCATTGACCGCGCAGCCCTTACCACGGGAATCGATATGGAAGACTGGCGATATACCATTTCGGAAATGCTAAAAAGCATGAGGGACTATCCTTTCTTTGCCCAGGCAAGAGTAGGGGACAGAAAGACAGTCGCTGTATCGGATTTTATGAATGAGTCTGCCAGCCATATAGAAACAGGTTTCTTGCGTGAGATGGTAGAGGAAGAATTTATGAAGTTTGGATGCTTCCGTTTGCTGGAAGAGAAAAAACGCGGAGATCTTTTGAAGAGCCTGATGAATCAACAAGTCACGGATTTTTTTGATTCTTCTACTGTAGCCCAGATGGGCAAACAACTTGGTGTCCAGTATTTTGTTCAAGGCAAAGTTGTAGGTCATAAAGAAAGAGGTCATGATGCCATAAGAACACAATATCTCGTTGTCATTGAAGTTGTCGATGTCAGCACTGCTGAAAAAGTCTTTAAGAAGAATGTTCCTGTCAGCAAACAGTTGAAATAATAAAAAAAGATTTTTATTTGGGGGAAAATTTTTGTAAAAATTTTCCCCCAAGCCCCCTTTTAAAACTTTTATTGGTTTGTTATGCAATTGCTTTATTTATTTTTTTATTTTTTTTATAAACAAGTGAGGATTTTATGAGCCAAGAAGAAAGCAAAAGCCATCAGCTTCCTAGTTCTATGGTTTCTCAAGAGTTAGGAGAAGTTAATATCCTTGTGAAAGGGGATGTGGCAGAAGTTCTTTTTACTGTTCTCATGGAGCCTAGTGGAGAAGAGGCAGAAGGATGGGAAACAGGAGTTGCATTGGATGCCAGCATTTCCATGAAATGGGCTTATGGTAAAAAACTGGAAGGCAAGATTCCTCCTGAATTGATGCAAGAGTATTCTTCCAAAGGGTGGATTGAAGCTCAAAATTTAGATGGCCTTGCTGTAAAGTCTGTAAACAAAGAAGCCAAACAAGATGCCATAGCCAGAGGGTTTTTAAAGAATAGCGAAAACATCATGCAATCTTTAGGCCGAAACTTCATAGAATACCTTTCTTCTCATCTGGATGCGCATGGAAAAACCACTGTCGTTTATTGGGCTTGCAATGAAGGCAGTGATTATGAAGTCATCGGAGAAATTGAATCAGAAGCCTGCCCTTCTTTAAAACTGGAAGGCCCAGTAAAGCATAGCTTTGGCAAAGGAACAAACATTCTTCCTGTTTTAAAATACTATTGGAATCGTTTTGAAAAATCCAAAAGAGCTATGGCTATCTTTTTAACCGATGGGCATATCGAGGATTTTGGAGATGTCAAAAATTTTTCTATAGAAATGGCAAAGGCCGTAGAAGCCCAGGAGCATGGCTTTATGAAATGCGTTCTCGTGGGTGTGGGAGAGGCTATTTCTCTTGAGCAAATGGAAGAGCTGGACGATTTGGATACAGGCACTAGCGTTGATATATGGGATCATAAGATTGCTAAGGAAATGAGGTCTTTATTGGAAATTTTTGCTGAAGTCGTGGATGAAAACAAGATCGTTGCTCCCACAGCCATGATCTACGATGACCAGGGCAATCTGATTAAAAAATTTGCTGATGGTATGCCAGCCAAAGTGGTGTTTGAAATGCCTGTTACCAGCAAGTTCTTTGACCTTGTAGTAGGGGAAAGCAAAATTCGCCAGACAATTCAAGCCCCACAAGAATAAAGGGAATAGGGAATGATACACTTTGCTAAAGATATATTCCAGTTGGCAACCACTGTCCTCACGGATATAACGGTAAGCGGTGGGGATGGTTTGATTGGCGGCGCGATAAAGCAGGTGCAAGAGTATTTTCGAACTACGGACTCTCTGAAAAAATACTATGATCTTTCTGTGGATCGTTCTATCTTGTCCCTGGAAATTGCCATGAAGGGCCCTCGCGCTTATTATCCTACAAGAGAAAAGGAATTCTACCAAAAACACTTTTCTCATTTTGAAAAGCAGATTTTCGCGCCTTTTTCACTGGAAGTCTTAAAAAAAGGTATGGTGAAAAGCGAGGAAGAACTGCGTATCCAATGTGTAAATGATTGTGAAAAGATCAAGAAAAAAGCACCCGCTATTTTGCAAATCCAGCCTTTGGCACAAGAAGACATACAAAAGATACTTCAGGATTCAGGAGAAATTTCTTCCCAGATTTCCGAGGACATGCTTAGGGAGATGAAAAAAACAGTCCAATGCACTTTCATGATACCCTTGCTGGAAAAGAACAATGTCTTGCTGTCAGGGATTGTGTTTCATTTCCATAATTTTATCCAGGCTGATCCTAATTTCAGCAACTATATGAATTACATGGAACTCTCTCAAATCAAAAAAAATTTAGGCAGCCTTACCCAAAGCTTAAAAAAATCCCCTGACAACACAAAATTACAAGCCCGAATCCAAAGGCTGGAAAAATTCATCACGACCTTTGCCTCTTATGATGAAAAAATGGGAGCTATAGGCAAAAAGCTAGATGATATTTATGAGAAAACCATACAAACATACGAAGTTCTGGAACGTCTGGAATCCCAGATGCAAAGCAATTTTAGCGTTATGGAAGAAAGGCTAAAAGCCATCTATGATTTGATCCTTACAAAAAAGGAAAATCCAGAAGAAAACAAACCCACTTTGCTAAAAGAAAAGCCTGAAAAAAATCCAGTTTTGCCTGTTGAAAGCCAAAGCCTTTCTCCTCAGCCTGTTTTCCAAACACCTTTGCCTCATAAGCATAAATTTCACGTTATGCCCAATGCTTCTATATTTGGTAGTCTTCCCAAAGAAGAAAATGCGCCATCAGAAACACATAACACAATCCACGATAGTCTCAAAATCTATTCCCTTTTTCTCCAGGAAAGCGAAAAAGAAAGCCCTACAGTATTCAGCGAGCCAGAAAACAAGCAGTCTTTTCCCTTAAAAAAAATAGCTACCTTCCCCTGGCTCAATCCTGAAAAGCACAACCACCCTGAATCTCCCCAAAAAGAATCCCAGACCACGAAATCCAGACTTGTGAAGTGCGATAAAGTTTCTTCTATTTTTACAAAAGACACGTTAGCTTGACAATATTACACTGAGGCAAGTGTCTATGTTAT